>JAUYOH010000163.1 GCA_030695925.1 Candidatus Omnitrophota bacterium | reverse complement strand
CCCCTCACCCCTGCCCTCTCCCCGACGGGGAGAGGAGAAAGGTGAGGGGTTTCATTCTTCTCCGTGATGTTTTTTAGATACTTTTCCCGTTATTATCGAAAAATCCAGCGGATAACGGTCCGGATCGAATATGACAAAGTACAGATGCCAGACAAGGATGGCCAGAACGGCGAGGACGGCTTCATAATAATGGATCGTCCTGGCGACATCCAATATCCATTTAGGAAAATACTGAAGGAAAAAGTCCTCAAATGTAAGTATCGAGCCTGTTATAAGCATAATGACGGATCCCCACACAAGGGCCCAATACTCCGCTTTCTCGACATAATTATACCTCGCATGGTCAGGTTTTTTCTTCTCAATGCCCAAATTGTATTTTGTCATTTTGATGACATCGAAGAAATCCTTCCATTTAGGTACCAATGCCTTAAGTTGTTCTTTTCCCCGCTTTGTGAAAAATAAATAGTAAGCGTGATAGGCCGCCGAGGCGCTAAAAATGACGGCCGCTGTCCTATGGATGATCCCCCGCCAGTCAAAACCGGTACCCCACATCGCGAAAGGCATGGCCCACCAGGCACGCGGGTATCTTAAGGCGAATCCGGTATAAGCCAATATGATAAAGGAGATCGTGAGGACGGTATGCTGAAAACATTCATTCTTGGTAAAACGGATGTCTTTAGCCTCTTCGTGATATCGACGATAATGAGCTTTAAACTTCGGTATGAAATCTAGGATATTATGCGCTATCATCCCGCCGATGGTCAAAACGATGAGAATAATATAGAACCAGGTAACATAATAAACCGCCTGGTCCCGTCCCATGGAAGGAGAGAGATGGACGGATCCCTTGGCCAGCTCGGCCCCCGCATTTGGATGGCATTTTCCGCACGTCCGCTGAAGATTATTCTTATTGACCGCGGAATCGGGGTCGCTGGAGGGAAGGATGTCATGGACCCCGTGGCAGCTGACACAATTAGCCACCGTCGTTACGCCCATTTTACTCGCCAATCCATGATAACTCTCGAAATACGTCTCTAACCTATTGCCCGGCAAATGGTATTTGCTTATGACCCTTTCGGAGGCATGGCATTGACCGCATGTTTTTTTCGCGATCGCGGTCGAATAGACCGAAGATAAAGGATCCTTATGGGATTTTATGGTATGTTCACCGTGGCAATCGGTGCATACAGGCGCGTCCCGCACACCGACCATCGCCGCTTTCCCGTGGATACTCCGTAAATAGGTGTTAAGGACGTTTTCATGGCATTTACCGCAGGTATTAGGCACATTCAACCGGTATATTTTGGACTTTGGGTTGATCGGTGATGACAGATTGTGTGAACCGTGGCAATCGGTACATACCGCGGATGAAGCCAATCCCTTTTCCATGAGCGCTTTGCCGTGGACGGTTCCTGAATACGTCACAACCGGCTTCTTTTCCAATAAATTATACCGGGCCATTTTCTCTTCATCTTCATGGCACTTGGCGCATGTCTGTGGGATATTAAGGCGGAATACCGGTGATTCACGGTTGCGTGCGTCTAAGATCTCGTGAGGTTGGCCGTGACAATCAAGACATTTGGCCGCCGGAGCGCCGACCTTCACCGCTCTGCCGTGATCAGAGGCATTATAGACCTCGGATTCGATCTTATGGCAACTCGAGCAATCTACTTTGGCTGGTTTATCAAGGTGAGGGATTTTTTGGATATCATTGTGGCATGACGTGCAAAGATCAGAGGAGTGGACTGAATTATTAAACGCCTGGATCTTAAAGTCGTCATGACACTTTAAGCAATCTTCGTTTGAGATACCCTCTTTGCAAAAGGATTGAGCCGGGAAAAAGATAATAAAAAAAACTGCCCAAATTAATTTAGACACGAGTGATATTCTATTCCTTTATTAATATTGTCGTAACAGCCTCTCAAACCCCCTCACCCCTGCCCTCTCCCCGATGGGGAGAGGAGAAAGGTGAGGGGGTTTTATTCTTCTACTTACGATTTAGGCCTAGGATGAGCGATTTTTTTATAAGATTCGTCATAATTAAATTCCTTGTAATTCGGGCTTTCCGGATTATGGCACTTAACACACGATTCTTTTGTCGGTATAATAAGGCCCGCCGCTATCGACTTCTGCTTGTCTTTCATGACCGATAAGCCCTTATAATCGCCTCCGGCTCCATGACAGGATTCGCACTGAACGCCGTTAGCGATATCAAACGACTCTTCTTTCAAATCGTCCTTTACGCCAAAAGCGGTTACATGACATCTCAAACATTCCGGCGACTTTTGCGGGTCAGTTTTCAAACCTACTTTTTCAGCGGTCTTTTTTGCGTCTTCCGAAGCCAAATCCTCATATGCCTTAGCGTGCTTGCTTTCCAGCCAATGTTTATACTGGTTGCCCTTGGCCTCGCTCATATGACAGATCTTGCATTTACTGACCCCTATATACTTATGGCTGCGGTTATCGGAAACCGCACCATTGCCCTCCGGCTTATGCTCATCGGCATACACTTTATTACCCAAATAAGACCCCATTACCATAAAGCACAACAATAATAAAACTTTCCTACTCACCTGTTCCTCCTTTTTTGTTTTTTTCCATTATTCTTATCCTGGCATACAATGCCAAAGAAAAAATAAAAATCAGGGCTATGGCGAATACATACCCTTTTCTCCTGAAATAAAAATTGTCTATTTCCTTCCGGGCGGCTTCATCCGCTTTTTTGGCTAAGGACTTACCGCCATTGACGACGGAATCCACTTCCTCTTCGGAGAACGAATGAATGTAGGCCCTTGCCTTGGTCAAAGAATTGCCCGCTTCGTCAATATCGAATAAAGCGTCTTCCACCTCCATCCCTGAGCGCTCAGCTTTTGCGGTTAATTCTTTTGCCTGCGCGATCTCTATTTTTAAATCCTCGATTGAGCTCTTAATTGCTAACGCGGTCTTAAAGCCCTTGGACGATGAATTATGGCATTTTACACATACGGCGTCCTGGCCGGTACCCAGCATATCATCCGAGGGCTTCATGATCTTATGGTTTCCGTGGCATGCCTCGCATTCAGGAATGCCTAACTTATCGTGCGCGGCCTTATGCGGGCTTTTTCTGAATAATTCATAAGTCAAGGCGTGGCACTGGCTGCAGATATTTCCCACATATATTGCCCGCGGCAGGCCCGCGTCGTGATTGCCGTGGCAATGCTTGCAAGACGGGCTGGACCTATCCCCTTTGACAAGAAGCGCCTGACCATGAACGCTCTGTTTATAATCATCGATCTGATTAGTGGGTATGCCGTATTCCTTCATATATTCTTTGTCCGAGTGGCATTTAGCGCAGGTGTCGGGCACATTTAAGGCGTATGTAGGCGATGCCGGGTTATTTACATCCAGGATGTTGTGAGCGTTATGACAACTGGTGCAAACCGCGGTCTTTTTATCGCCCTGCGCGTTTAACCTACCGTGCTGGCTTACATCATATTTACTGAGCTGGTCAGTGGGTATATTGGGATTATATCTTTTCATATAATCTGAGTCCGAATGACATCTGGCGCAGAAGTTAGGTATCTCTGCCTTTGAGGGCTTACCTATGAACCCCTTTGCCGTATCCATAGATACGGATATATCATCAGAGGTTTGATCCCCGCCGTGACAATCAGCGCATGATATCCCTATTTTTACATGAACGTCATTCTGGCTAAAATGCGCGGGCTCGGATAATTTTTTCTCATCAAGACCCTTATGGCACTCAAGACATGAATCCTTAGTTTCCGCGCTAAAGGCCGGATGACCAAAATATATAATCCCTAAAATGAAAAAGCTGCATTTGAGAAAATTTTTCCTATCCATCATCTTCCCCTATCAATTATCAATTAAACCCCAGACAGTCATAACAACGATAAAGGCAAGCATAAATATACCCAACAATGTCAAAAATAAGTTCCGCTTTTCCTTGCGGGACCAGATATCAATAAAAGGCAGGATCAATAAAATCAACCCCATTACGCCAAACCCCAGAATTCCGACGACTTCGCCGTCAAAGATAAAGACCTTGCTGGGTATAAGTTTAAGCGCCTGAAACATCCATAAAAAATACCATTCGGGCTTAATCCCCACCGGGGTCGGCGCAAAGGGATCGACCTTTTTGCCCAATTCCGCCGGAAAAAATACCGCCAGGGATGCCAGGACGCCTAAGGCGAGCATCCAGGCCAATATATCTCTCAATAAAAAGTTCGGAAAAAATGGGATTGATTTTTTTTCTTTCCCATTCTTAACCGAAATCGGCTCGGACATGCCTTGAAGCTGGACAAACGCCAGATGCGCTCCTAAAACCGCAAATATGCATAAAGGGAGCACTATTATATGAAAGCCAAAAAACCTTCCCAATGTCGCGTCCGATACTTCTTCGCCTCCGCGCAATATAGTCCTTAAAAAATCGCCGATATACGGCACAGAGCCCGCCATCTGCGTTCCTACCTTGGTCGCAAAAAAAGATAACTCATTCCAAGGCAGAAGGTACCCCGTAAAACCGGTCCCCAGTGTCAAGAAAAACAGAAAAACTCCCGTAACCCAGGTCAATTCACGCGGGGGACGGTAGGCTTTTAGAAAAAAGGTTGAGAACATATGCACGAAGACCGTAAATACCATGAGATTTGAGCTCCAGCCGTGTATGGAGCGAATCAGCCAACCGAATTCTACCTTAGTCATTATAAACTTTACAGAATCAAACGCGGTATTTGCCGTTGACTTGTAATAAAAAAGCAGAAGTATCCCCGTAATGATCTGGGTGATAAATAAAAATAAGGTGATCCCGCCGAAATAATACCATGTAGAATGCTTATGCTGGGGCACCGTTTTTTTGGTTATGAGGTCCATAAACGGTTCTACGTGATAGCGCTCTTTAACCCACCCGGTCAAATTGTTTTTTATTGTGTCTATATCCATATCATACCTTTGAGACGATAATATCCTGACCTGTTACGTTCACCTTATATTCTTCCAAGGGCTTGGGAGGCGGCCCGGAAATAACCTTTCCGTTTAGATCAAAGTGGCCGTTGTGGCAGGCACACAAGATATAACTTGCCTCCTGCGAATACTGCACTGTGCAATTTAAATGCGTGCAGACAGCAGTAAATGCTTTCAATACCCCCTGGGGTGTGTTTACCAAAATTGCCGGCTTATTTCCGAAACGGAATACCTTAGCGGAATTCGGCGGTAACTCTCCTACCTTGGCGGCGGTGACTTTAGAGATATCAACATCAGTGCCTTTAGGAGGTATGATATATTTTAACGTAGGAAAAATTATTGAACCGGCAAGAGCTGCGCCGCTTACACCGATGATGTAATTTAATAATTCTCTGCGGGTAAATTTTTTATTATACATTTAACCATTCCCTAATGTTTCACTACTATATCATAATAATTACTAAAATCACACTCTACAGTTGCTACATGCCGCCCTCGTGGCAAGAATTACAGACCGAGAGATCGGATTTAAGCGGCATTTCCTTGTGGCGGACTATATCGTGACAATTGCTGCACGCTCCGACCGCCTCAACGTGGACACTGTGAGGCATATCTTTGCCTTTATATTTAACCGTTTCGGGAATTTTCACACCTAATTTCGCGTGGCAAAGCGTTGCGCAATAACTCTCATCTAACAAACCGGCTTTAGCCAGACCGGGAAGCGTCTTTTTTGATTCTTTAGAGAACCTGTCCAAATTATTATTTACCTTTTCCAGCAACTTCGCTGAATAATATATATTGTGTATGCCCGTCGAAAGGCGTACGAAATCGTAATTATAACGCGCGTCGTCATAGAGATTCTTTAAGTAGGTAAAATTCGGCGCGTCGGCTGAAATCTGCGATAACACATTTTGCGCCTCCTTAAGTCGGGGGTCTATGGCTTTAATCGCGGCATCCAATTCTTTTTTCCAATCACCCACTAACCCCGCATATTTTTCTCCGTGGCATTTAATGCAACCGGCTTCGGAAGCCCTAAATGTCTTTCCGTTTAATTTCCGCTCGAACCCATCTTTTCCGTCTTCCTCTACGATATGGCATCCCACGCAATCTACCTGTGCCAGATACATGGGAGACGGCATCTGGGGCACTCCCTTTCCGCCGCGCCCCTGATAAATATCCTTCTGCCCGGAATGCATATCGATGTGGCATTTTGAACAATCGAGTTTCAACGGCTCTGTAACGGTCTTTACGGAATGCTTCATCTCGGAGTGACAATGAAAACATGCGACGTTATGTTTGGTCACATGATTTTCGTGGATAAAAGGAATATCCGTATATTTCTCTAATTTCTCCTGTTCATTGTGGCAGGTAAAACACCTGTCTTTCGGCGCATCCCCTTCGCCGTGGATTATATCCAGATGGCAGCTCTGACATTCGATGCCGTGTTTAGTGACGAAATCCTTATGTTTGTATTTAATATTTCCTATCTCAAATTCTTTCTCCGGCGGCTCATGGCAGGAGACGCATCCGCCGAGAGGCGTTAAGCTGCGGCCTTCTTTCATCCCTTTAAAGTGGCATAAATAACAGGTATCTAACGTGACCTCCAGATGTTTACCGACGACAATCTGCGAATGGCAGGAGACGCAACGCAAATGCCTTCCGCGCCGCGGTTCCGAAAAATGCGGCCGGTGGTCGAATTTTATTCCTCTGCCAAATGTCAATCCACCTTCCAGCAGCCGTTCCGAATGGCATCCCTTTCTCAGGCAGGCGGCATCATCGATCTCCGCAAACGGTTTGGATGAATATGTCCGGGTTATGTATTTCACTATCTGCGACATCGCCTGAAATTTCTTCCATAAGAGCGTCTGCGGCGCCGACGGAGGATAATGGCAATCCACGCACGCAACTCTGTTATGCTTGGAGGCCTTCCACGATTGATAATACGGCTCCATTATATGGCAGGAATTGCAGAATCGAGGGCTGGTTGAAAATCCGAAGAGAAGAAGAAGGGCGACAAACAAAAATAAGACCAGGCATAAGGCTATAATGATAATTTTTCTCTTCACGATCTAACCTTTCCCGACTGACCTGATAATGACTTTAAAGTACGCTCTGCCGCCATTAATGTCTTCTCGATGTCGGAAACACTATGCTTGACAGAAATAAAATTTGCCTCAAATTGTGAAGGCGCGAGGTATATGCCCTGGCATAACATTCCCCGGAAAAACCGGCTGAATCTGTCTAAATCACACCCGGACATATCACCATAATCCAGCACTTCTTTTTTAGTTGTAAAAAACAAGGTAAATAAAGAACCGGCTCTCTGCAAGACTATCCGATGTCTTGTCCTGTTAATGATCGTGTCAAGACCCGATTCGAGGCGCCTGCCTAAAGATTCTAACTTACCATAAATTTTATTACCCATTAGTGTTCTTACCGTATTGATTCCTGCTTCTACGGCGATGGGATTGCCGGATAATGTCCCTGCCTGATATACAGGGCCGTCCGGAGAAAGAAAGTCCATTATTTCGGCCTTCCCGCCAAAAGCCCCGATAGGAAAGCCGCCACCAAGGATTTTACCCAGTATGGTGAGGTCCGGCCTGATCCCAAAAAGTTCCTGCGCTCCGCCTAAAGCCACGCGAAAACCTGTGATCACTTCGTCGAAGATTAAAATAACGTTATTCTCTTCCGTGACCTGCCTTAACTTCTTTAGAAAGCCGTCCTTTGGCAATATAACGCCCATATTGGCCGGAATAGGCTCAACGATCACGCAGGCAAGATTATCTTTTTCTCTTTTAATCACTTTCTCTGCTTTATCTATATCGTTAAAAGGCAGGGCGATCGTGTCTTGAGCGAAACTTTTATTTACTCCGGAGGAAGATGGGACCCCGAATGTGGCAGAGCCGGAACCCGCCTTCACCAGAAGGCTGTCAAAATGACCGTGATAACAGCCTTCGAATTTTATTATCTTCTCCCTGCCGGTATAGCCGCGCGCGAGCCGGATCGCGCTCATTGCCGCTTCAGTCCCGGAAGAAGTAAGCCGGACTTTTTCGATAGAAGGATAGGTCTTGGCGATTAATTGCGCCAGTTCTATCTCTTTTTTGGTAGGGGCTCCGAAGCTTGTTCCCTTTTTTAGGGCTCCGGCAACAGGCTTTAATATCCTCTCGTCAGCATGGCCTAAAATCATCGGGCCCCAGGAAAGCACATAATCGATGTACTTGTTGCCGTCCACATCATAAATATAAGCGCCTTTAGCCCTGTCGATAAACAAAGGCGTCATCCCTACCGCCTTAAAGGCGCGGACCGGGCTATTGACTCCGCCGGGAATGAGCTTCTTTGCTTGGCGGAAGTACTCTTTTGACCTTTTAAAAACAGCTTTTCTCATATCAATATCTCGCCGCGGACTTTTTGTATTCGCGGGAAGAAAATAAAACCCTGTGATCTTTGCATCCTGTCTTTTTAGATATATCGCTGACTGTCTTAAGGCATTCTTTTTTGGTCCTGCCGTGGATCATTGAATAGAGGTTATAATTCCAATCCCTCGCCCTTCTTCTCTCATAGCAATGGCTTACCTCCGGAAAAGAGGCCATTAAATTACCGGCCTTATCGATCAGCCTGTCGGGAACATTCCAGACCGCCATCACATTATGCTTAAAGCCCACTTTCCTATGATTAAGGCTGGCGGAAAACTTACGCATGAGGCCGTTCTTTTTATAGAATTTTATCCGGCCAAGAAGAGTTTCCTCTTTTATGCCAAGTTTATGAGCCAGTCCCCTAAACGGCTCCTTAACCAAAGGGATATCCTGCGAAATCAGGCCGACTATAGTTTTATCAAGTTTTGAGAGCATTTTTCTGTTTTAGACCCTGAAATTTACATCGATCTTAAATAACTTTACCGCCGGAAGCTCCAAAATCGCCTCGATATTTTTATCCTTCTTAATCTGATTCACTATTTGAGCGATCCTTTTCTTATTTTTAGCGACCAGCGTAAACCATAGGTTGTATTCGGAATCCCTGCCATAATTATGGGTAACCTCGGGATAAAAATTTATCTTCCTTGCCGCTTTATTGAGATATTGAGGTCCGATCTTCGCCGCGAT
The DNA here is from genome assembly GCA_030695925.1 of Candidatus Omnitrophota bacterium. Taxonomy (GTDB): domain Bacteria; phylum Omnitrophota; class Gorgyraeia; order Pluralincolimonadales; family Pluralincolimonadaceae; genus JAGUXU01. The sequence goes on along the minus strand of JAUYOH010000163.1, from coordinate 14,731 downwards.
AAGAGTAGAGACGAATCCTACCCTCCGGGGATTAAAACCCGCGCTTACCCTACGGATCAGGCCCTTTTTTTTGAGAAGACCGACGCGCTTAATAAGGAGGTCCTCTTTAATATTTAACTCTTCGGCCACAGCTTCCCATGGCCTTTTTACAAAAGGGATATCCTTTTGGAGGCGGTTCAAGATACGTTTATCTATTAGGTTTAACTTGGTTTTCATTTTCCCTCACCTTTATCCTCTCCCCGAAGGGGAGAGGAATGACGGGGCTCGTACGTGCAATAAGGCTCTTCTCTTAAATAATCTTTGTATTTCGCATAGGCGCGGGCGCGGCATCCTCCGCAGACACTTTTGAATTCGCAGATTCCGCATTTTCCCTTATACTTGGACCAATCCCTTAAATCGTTGAACATTTCCGATTCAAGCCAGGCTTTCTTGAATCCCAAATCCCGGACATTGCCGCATTTTACTTCCAGATATCCGCAGGGCTGGAGATCGCCTGTATGCGAGATAAAACAAAAACTTACCCCCGCCATGCATCCTCTCCCGCGCATGGCTTTGGCTAAATGAGGCCAAACCATCGCCTTGTGGCTTAAAGAGTGGGCCATATCGGGATGTTCCTGCAGCAGGATGCGGTTAAAATGCGGCGCGCAGGTAATTTTTATTTCCAGAGAAGAATTTTTCTTCTCTTTAGCCAAAAATTTGAGTGTCTCTTCATATTCACGCGGCGATAACTCTTCGTCGATCATTTCTTTGGCGCGGCCCGTAGGCACCAAGAGAAAGATATGATGCGCCCTCGCGCCTAAATCTTTTGCCAGTTTCATTATTTGAGGAAGCAGTCCGATATTTCTTTTGGTGACGGTAGTATTTATCTGAAACTCGAGGCCGGCATTTCTTGTCCTTCCTATCCCCTCGCACGCCTGCTTAAACGCGCCGGGAACCTGCCTTAAGTTATCGTGGGAGGCCGCGTCCGGGCCGTCTATGCTTACGGAAATCCTTTTTATGCCCGAGCCGATGATCTTCTTGATATTCTCATCGTTCAACAACGTGCCGTTAGGCGACATTACCATCTTCAGGCCCTTATTTTTCCCGTATTCGGCGATCTCAAAAATATCTTTTCTCAATAACGGCTCCCCGCCGGTTAAGATTATGATCGGACTGCTGAATGAAACGATCTCATCTATGAGATTAAAACATTCGCCGGTCGTCAGCTCATCCGGATGCGCCCCGTATTTGCTCGACGCGCGGCAATGGGCGCAGGCTAAATTGCAGCTGCGCGTAACTTCCCAAGCGACCATCCTCAAGTCTGTTTTTTGTTTTTCAACCATCCTGCCGTCTCCAAAGCATAATAAGTGATAATCGTATCCGCGCCTGCCCGCTTAAAGCCGGTCAAGGTCTCAAGGACTATCTTCTCTTCATCGATATACCCTTTAAGGCCCGCGGCTTTGATCATTGAGTATTCGCCGCTTACGGAATAACAGGCGAGCGGAAATTTAAGTTCTTTTTTTATCCTGTAGATTATGTCCTCATAGCCTAAAGCAGGCTTAACCATAAGGATATCCGCTCCTTCCTCAATATCAAGTCTTGCCTCAAGAACTGCCTCATCGGAATTGTGATAATCCATCTGATACGTTTTTCTGTCCCCAAACCGCGGAGGAGATTCAGCCGCATCCCTGAACGGAGCATAAAAGCCGGAGGCATATTTTGCCGAATAGGACATAATCTTTACTTCGGGATAATTATTTTTTAATAGCGCTTCTTTTATCGCCTTTACCTGCCCATCCATCATCGCGCTCGGCGCGACCGTATCCACTCCGGCCTTCGCGTAAGAGACAGCGACCTTAGCTAAAATTTTGATGGTTTCATCATTATCAACCCCCCTCACCTTTATCCTCTCCCCTCTGGGGAGAGGAGAGGGGTTTTTCTTCGCCCTCTCCCCTTTGGGGAGAGGGGAGGGTGAGGGGCTTTCCTTTATGATCCCGCAATGGCCGTGTGAGGTATATTCGCATAGACACACGTCGGCAATTACACAAAGGCCCGGCACTTTCTTTTTTATGGCATAGATCGCTTCCTGAACAATTCCCTTATCAACATAAGCGGATGACCCCATCTCATCTTTATGTTCGGGGATCCCGAACAAAATAACGGCAGGGATCCCTGAATCATAGACTTTCCGGGCTTGCGCGGTTACATCTTTAAGCGGTAATTGGTATATTCCGGGCATAGACCTAATTTCTTTTCCTGCGGATATGCCCTCCTTGACAAATATGGGCATAATTAAATCCTTAGCTGATAATTCGGGAGTCTGGCGGTATTTTTTGCGCGTGGCCGCGTCTTTCCTTCTTTCACGCATCCTTATCTCCGGAAACACCATCTTTAGTCCTCTCTGCCGCTTGTGATCTCATCTTCGCTTAAATAACACGCGGGATCCTCCTGCCAGACATCTTGGTAGACCGCCTCGGCCCTCACCCGGAAATTACCCGCGCAAATATCCTGAAAGTGGCAGCGCCCGCATTTTCCCTTTAAAAGCGCGAGCCTGTTCCTTAAGCCCTTTAACAATTCATCGCTCTCATCGGACCAGATTTCGCTGAACCTCCTCGTCTTGACATTTCCCAGTGAATAATGCCTCCAAAACTGGTCGAAATGGACGAAACCTAAGTTATCCACGTCGGCAATACCGATGCCCGATTTATTGCCGCCGTTAATCTTAAGAAGGTTTAGAGCTTCACGCGCTTTTTTCTTATCCTCTTTCGCGAGGCGCAAATATAAATAAACTCCATCGGCGTGATTATCTACGGTCAATATCTCCGTATCCGTATTTTTACGGCACAGCCTTATTGTCCTCTCAAAGATAAGGTCCATGACATCGCGCGCCTGTTGTGCCGTTAGATCGTCTTTTACCATCTCGCTTCCTCTTCCGGCATAAACTAAATGATAAAAGCAGACCCGCTGGATGCCTTCCTTTTCCACTAAGTCGAATATTCCCGCAATATCCTGAAAATTATACTTATTGATCGTAAAGCGCAGCCCGGCGCGCACGCCGCTCGACAGGCAGTTCCTTATCCCCTGCAGGGTCTTTTGAAAAGCGCCGTTTTCTTTCCGGAATTTGTCATTGGTCGCTTCCAGGCCGTCCAAGCTTATACCCACATAAGAGAATCCGGCATCTTTTATTTTTTTCGCCGCGTCTTTAGTAATCAACGTGCCGTTAGTGGAGATTACCGTGCGCAGCCCTTTAGATAGGGCATATTTACCCAAGTCAAATAGATCCCCGCGCATAAAAGGCTCGCCGCCTGAAAATAGCAATACCGGCGCGCCGAAAGCAGCCAGGTCATCTATCATCGCCTTCGCCTGCTCGGCCGAGAGCTCATCTTTATCTTTCTTTGCCTGTGCGTCGATGTAACAATGCACGCACCTTAAATTACAGCTTCTGGTGGTATTCCAAACGACGATCGGACGGTTGGTATCCGCGGGTTTGCCTTTCATATACCGGATCTCGTCGTAAAAACCCGGCTTTGCGCAAAGCAATCTCGTACAATTAATCATTGCTTGCCATTGCTTTTACCAGCCCTTCTATCGTATAGACTTTTGCCTCTATGTCCGCTTTTAGACCGGATTTCTTTAAAGTGCTTGATGTAACCGGGCCGATAGAAGCGAACTTCACGCCCGAAAGCTTACGCTTATAACTTTTACCCATAAGCTTTATAAAATTTTCAACGGTCGACGAGCTTGTAAAAGTAACAAAATCTATCTTCGCCTTGAATGCCTGTTTTAAGGCCGCGGCGCTTTCTTTGGGAAGGACCGTATCGTATAGATCGATTGTTTTAACGTCAAACCCCGCCTCTTTTAGCCCTTCGGGCAAAATATCACGCGCCTTTTTTGCCCGCAGGATCAAGGCGCGGGGCGCAACCCGACCCTTGAACTCCATATTTTTAAAATGTTTGACTACCGCTTCGGCGACAAACTCATACGGCAGATAATCCGACCTTATTCCGATCTTACGCAGGCTCTTCGCTGTCTCAGAACCGATGGCGCAAATCTTGGCCTTACCGAAAATACGGCTGTCTTTCCCCGCCCTATCTAAAAATGCGGCAAATTCAGAAACTCCGTTCTGGCTGGTAAAAAATACCCAGTCGTATTTACCGGTTGAAAAAGCGTTCCTTAATTGTTTATCCGCTTTCCGGGATACGACCTTTATCGTAGGGATTTCGATAACCTCGGCTCCCGATTCCGCCAGTTTTTCCGAAAGAAGGCTCGCCTGCTCTCTTGTGCGCGTAACGATTATCCTTTTTGCGAAAAGGGGTTTCTTCTCAAACCAATTTAATTCTTTCCTTAATTTTACGGCCTCGCCTATGACAATTATGGCCGGCGGTGTTATTTTTTTCTTCCGGGCAAGCTCGACAATATTGCCTAATGTACCCGTGACCGTCTTCTGTTTCGCGGTCGTTCCCCACCTTATCAAAGCGACAGGGGTATTTTTTGGCTTGCCGCTGCCGGTCAATCTTTTCACTATCAAGCCTAAATTTCCGACGCCCATCAAGAAGACCATCGTCCCCAGCGCCTTCACTAACGCGTCCCAATCGATACTGGAATCTATTTTAGTAGGATCTTCATGGCCGGTGATAAAACCTACGGTAGAATTTCTGCTCCTTTCCGTAAGAGGAATACCGGCATACGCCGGTACCGCGATCGCGCTGGTGATGCCCGGCACGATATCAAAATTAATCCTGTTTTTCTTCAGATAAGATGCCTCTTCCGCTCCCCTGCCGAAGATAAATGGGTCTCCGCCCTTAAGCCGGACAACATTAGAGTGAACTTTCGCTTCTCTTACCAACAGCTGATTTATCTTATCCTGCGTTAAAGTATGGGAACCGGCTTTTTTGCCCGCATAAATCAACTTACAGCCGTCTTTTCTAAATCCAAGCAATCCCGGGCTCACCAAATAATCATAAATGATGCAATCGGCTTTTTTTATAAGCTCAAGGCCTTTGACGGTGATCAATCTGCTGTCGCCGGGCCCTGCGCCCACTAGATATACCGTTGGTTTTATCATATGCCGGCTTTCCTGACCTCATCTAAGATCTGCCGGGCGGCTTTATCCTTAAGGATCCTTTCGGCTAATTGCCGGCCTAGGATTTCTGCGTCTTTTTTAGGGCCCGCAATCTCATCTTTTACGGCGGTCTTTCCGTCTAAGGAGAATACGCCGGCTTTTACGGAAATCCTATCGTCATCCACCTGAGCGTATACCCCTATCGGCACCTGGCATCCGCCTTCCAGGCCCGAAAGTAAAGCCCTTTCCGCATTGATAGAGAGATGAAAATCTGGAATGTCCAATACTTTAACCAATTCATCCGCTTCGCGATCATCTCCGCGTATTTCAATAGCCAATGCGCCCTGGCCTGCCTGAGGAAGCATCTCTTCTATGGGTATCACCGATAATTTCAATTTAAATCCCAATCGTTTTATCCCCGCGTATGCGAGTATGATCGCATCGTATGCCCCCTGCTCTAATTTTCTGACCCGTGTATCCAAATTGCCCCGAAGATCCGAGATGTTAAGATCGTTTCTCGTATGCAAAAGCTGAGCGCTGCGACGCAGGCTGCTCGTCCCGACATTAGAGCCCTTCGGCAGCGTCTTTAAGGTAAAACCCCGTTTGGAAACCAATACATCGCAAGGGTCTTCTCTTTCTGTAACCGCGGCGATCTTTAGGCCTTGGGGTAACTGCGTTGGCAGATCCTTCATACTGTGAACCGCGATATCAATTTCGCCCTTCAATAACGCCTCTTCTATCTCTTTCGTAAATATCCCCTCGTCGCCGATTTTGCTTAAAGCCACATCTAAAATTTTATCCCCCACGGTCTTTATGGTCTTGATCTCTAAGTTTAGCGCGGGATAAAATACCTTCAGCTTCTCCCTGACGAGCTCCGCCTGCACCAGGGCTAACTTGCTTGAACGGGAACCGATAACTACGCGCCTATTCTTCATTTCTTAATTTCTCACTTACCAGCCAATCGATAAATTTTTCCGAAGAAGCGCCGATGATTTCAAAACAACTGTCCAATTCATTCTTCCTAAGTACTATAGTTTCGTCAACCGTCTTCTGTAAATCATCTATATCGTAAAGATAAACATTGTCGATTTTATTCGTATCCGTTTCCACATCGCGCGGCACCGCCAGATCAATAATGAAAAACGGCTTTTGTTTCCTTATGGGCATCAGAGATAAAATCTCGTCCTTACGGATGATGCAGTGAGGGGCCCCTGTAGAGGTTATAATTATATCTGTCTCTACTAACCTGTTTCTAAAATCCTCGAAGGGTATAGCGTCGGCGGCGAATCTGGCGGCCAAATCCTGAGCCTTCTCCAAGGTGCGGTTCGTAACGTGGATAGATTTGATGCCCTCTTTCTTTAAATATGAAATCAACTGTTCGCCGACCTTGCCTGTGCCGATAATTAATACCTTTTTATCTCTTAAGCCGCCTAATATTTTTCTTGCCAGCCTTACTGCCACCGAACTCACTGAAACAGCCCCGCGGGTAATAGAAGTCTCGGTTCTCAATTTTTTAGCGGTGTTAAACGCATTTTGAAATAACTTGTTCAAGACCTTGCCGGTCGTCCGGCTTTCTTTGGCCTCTTGATAGGCCTTCTTGACCTGGCCCAATATTTCCATTTCTCCGATGACCATAGAATCAAGGCCGGCGGCGACTTTAAACAAATGCTCTATCGCCTCTTTATCCCTATAAACATAAAGCCTGTCTTTATAATCCAGAATATTCAGACTATGAAAACGGCCTAAGAAATTTTCTATATCGCCAACATGGTCTTTATCGTGATTGGCTACCGCGTATATTTCCATGCGGTTACACGTAGACAGAACAAGGTTTTCTTCCAAGGAGGCGTCCTCTTTAAGCAGGCGATTGACCTCGGCCAGCCGCTTACCGCTGAAAGAGAATTTCTCTCTTATCTCTACCGGCGCTGTCTTATGATTTATACCTAAAACCATCAAATCCATTAGAATTCTCCTACCAACCTTTTTTCAACGGCAAGTGCTGAATAAAGTGAAAATAACCAGGCAAAAGGCGACCAGAGACAGCTGGGCGACTTTCGTGCCGCGCAGCTTAGATGATAACCTCACATGCAGGATAAGCGCATACATCAGCCAGAGGACAAGAGAATAAACCTCCCGCGGGTTATAGCTCCAAGAGGCGCCTCGAATATGCTTGGCCCAGATAAAACCGATGATAATAGAAAGTGTAAGTATCGGAAAACCCGAGCCGATAGCCCGATAGTTAAGCTTGTCCAGAAAGAATAAGTTAGGCAACCGGTTCAGGGCTATCCCCACTTGTTTATTCTTAAGAAGATTATCCTGAATTAGATATAAGACGGCGGCAACCGAAGCCACAAAAAAAGCGATATAGCTCAGGCAAATAGTTGCAATATGCAGGGTGAGATATATGTTTTGAAACTGCTGTAATGAAGAACTATAATCCGGCATTATCTAAAATAGCCCTAATTTTCTCTCTTGCTTGTCGTTCTTTGTTCTTCTTAAGAAGATTGAGTATATCCGCTTGGATCACCTTTTGGAAAAATGCCTTTCTTGCTTTTGAATTTTTTATTTTCCTCAATACCTCGGGCCGCAATTTTGCCATGATGCGCAATAATTTAGCGTATTCAGCGCCGAATCTTTGTTCGAGATCCCGACGTATTTTCTTTGACAACGCCGGGCTCATGCCGTCGGTAGAGACAGTAATGGTTAAGTTCCCTCTCCTTGCTACCGAAGGCAGGATAAAATTACACTCCTTGGGCGAATCCACTATATTGACGAGGATGCCCTTCCTATGACAATAAGAAGAGATGAGAGAATTTATCTTTCTATCGCCGGTGGCGGAGATTGCCAAGTAAATGCCGTTTAGATCGGTTAAATTAACGCACCTCTTCTTGAATATGATTTTTCTCTTTTCCGCTAGAGTCTTTAAGAAGGGCGTGATCTCAGGGCTTACTACCAAAACCTGCGCCCCGCACTCCAAAAGCCGCCTTACCTTCCGCTCAGCAACTCTTCCTGCGCCGGCTACCAAGCATCTTTTATTTTCCAAATTTAAATTTACCGGATAGTAGTTAATTATAATTATCCTTTACCATAATCCATAATCTTATGAGAATATTAAGATTATATCTTAATTCAAAATATTCACAAGTACCCAAAGTCCTAATTGACAAAGATAAAAAGGCCTAGATTTTTCTGGGTCTTTAGTCCTATATTAACGGGTGCTTCAAGTCCTGTCCTTAACTTCTCTTCTCGATCTCCTTAATAAGGTTATAAAATATAAAATGATGAAAAGGCAAACACATATACCAATATATTTTACCAGAAAGACTATGGGTATCATAATAGGCGATCAGGTTTAATCTTCTTTTACCGTCTTCCTCGGCAATATTAAATTCTAACCATGCCTTACCGGGTAATTTCATCTCGGTCCGCAAGAGAAGTTTTTTATTATATTGGATATCTTCGATCCGCCAGAAATCTATTACATCGCTTATCTTTAAACTGGAATAGCTTCTTCTGCCCCGAACCGATCCGACACCGAGTAATATGCGGTCTATCGTGCCCCTCAATCGCCACAACCAGTTACTGTAGAACCAGCCTTCCTTGCCCCCGATTTTACAGATGGAGTTAAAAAGGGACGGGGCATCTTTTTCGGTTATTAATGAGCAGTAAGCCGTGTAGGCAGACCCGCCTTTTAGTTCGTTAAGCTTTAAAGCCAGTGCGTGAGCCGGAGGGTAGGCATCAGACCATCTCGTATGGACCCTATCCTGCTCCTCGCGAGACATAGCTCTTAGTGTTGCCTCTTTGTACGATAGGGGCTGAAAGGGTATTAGATTTTTTATGCTCTCATCTTGACAGATAACCTCATTCTTCAACCCCTCCATCAAACATTCTGTTATCGAAGCGGGCACCGGTGTAATAAGGCTTGTGATATAGGCGTAGAACCGGATATTCGAAAAGGGAACGGCTATGAAAATCTGCTTCTTCTGAAGGAGCTCCCCTAAAGTTTTAAGCATAAGTTCATAAGTCAGGATATCCCTTCCGCCGATATCGAAAGACTGCCCGGTTGTCTCCTCCGTCTCCAAGGTGCCGACGAGATACTTAATGACATCGCGGATGGCTATCGGCTGGCATCTGTTCTTTGCCCAAGGAGGGACTAGAAAAATAAAAAGCCCTCTTGCGAGATGTTGAATGATCTCATAAGAGGCGCTTCCCGACCCGACGATTATAGCCGCGCGAAGAATAGTTACCGGGATCTTGCCTCGCCTAAGTTCGTTGGCTACCTCGGCACGGCTGCGCAGATGAGAAGACAGTGAGCTTCGAACATCGCCTAGACCGCCAAGATAAATAATCCGCTTAATCCCCGCCTCTTCGGCGGCTCTTCTAAAGTTTCCCGCGGCCTGCAGGTCCGCCGACTCAAATTCCCTCGGCCCAAGACGTAAAGAATGAATTAAGTAATAGGCGGTATCAATACCTTCAAACGCTGCCCTTAAACGGCCCGTATCAAGCGCATCAGCTGCCACTATTTCCGCATTAGGCCAAAGTGTACCATATTCAGGAGAAACCGCCCTTACCATAACTCGAACCTTATATCCTCTGGCCAATAGCTCGGGCACCAACCGTCCACCGACATAGCCGGAGGCACCGGTCACTAAAATTTTACCGATCTGGGGGCGAAATTTGGAAGGCAAATCGTTACTAAAGAGATCCGTATTGTCCCAGGATTGAAGCGGCGATTTTTCTATGGGGGAAATGTTATTCATTTATCTGCCTTCGCTAAAAAACCGCGGAAATGCGGTAACTCTAAACTGTGTGCCTCAAGCAGTATCCTGTCTATTAATATATCAGCGGCATTTCCGGAAGCGACCACCTTCCCTTTATCGAGCAAAATCACTCTTGAGCAGGTCTCTGAGACCAATTCCAGGTCATGGGTGGCGATTATCTTCGATATCTTCAGTTCTTTCAGGATGCCTATCAGTATCCTTCTATGTTTTGGGTCGAGATTGCTCGTCGGCTCATCCAGGACGAGGATCTCAGGGCTCATCGACAATACTGTCGCGACCGAGACCCTCTTCTTCTCGCCGTAGCTTAAATGATGCGAGAGCCGTTTTACTGAATCCGACATATCCACTTTACTTAAAGCCTCTCTGACGGCCCCATCTACTTCATCCTTCGACATGCCCATATTTATCGGCCCGAAGGCGACGTCCTCGAATACCGTCGGCATAAATAACTGATTATCGGGTTCCTGAAAGACAAGGCCTACTTTACTCCTTATCTGCCGGAGATTCTTATCGCTCATCTCAAGCCCCAGAACCTTTATATCCCCCTTTCCCCTTAATATCCCGTTGATATGGAGCAATAGAGTGGACTTTCCGGCACCGTTAGGGCCTATGACACCCAAGGACTCCCCTTTAAATAAGTCCAGATCTATGCCTGAGAGGACATCCGTCTTGTCGGGATATGAATAGCTTAGGTTCTTTATCTCGACTGTTTTTTCAGTCATTTTTTATGCTTCCGTCAAAGCCCCGCGCGCACATCGCGAGGTAAACGGCCTCGGCCCTCTCGTACGATCTTATAAAAAGTGTTCCAAGCATATTGGCCAGCGCTTTCGCGTGAAAAAACCTTGAGCCGCCGACCGAACGCGATTCCTTCGCCTGTCTCATTTTCATCAATTCGTCTTCGATGACGAATATATAACGGTACATGAACGACATGATCATCGTGATTATCTTCGGGCACCCTAACCTCTCAAACGCCCTTAGTAGTTCCGAAAATTTCGTCGTCGTGACAAGTAATATAAGACACAGGATCGAAAGGTATGCTTTAATAAGGATATTCGTGAACAAGACAAAGCCCTCGCGGCCTGAGACCAGATTAAATATCCCCATCATCAACACGAAAGGGATTACCGCAAGAGACCTTTTAAAGATAAAGACAATGGGAACCCTTGAGAGCAAGATCAGGACAGCTATGAACGTGCTGTATAAAGAGAAGACAAAAAAAGAATTCGGCCTGGTAAGGATTACAACTATAATAAATGTCACAAAAATTAAAGTCTTCAGGCGCGGGTCTAGCCGGTTTATAGGGCTAGGCCTATCGCTGTATTGATCAAGATACGCGTGTTTCATTTAAGTACTCTTTCCAAGCCATCGGGTAATTTGGACGCGAAACGGGAAAGCGCAAGCAAGATCAATATCACCGCTAAGGCAAAGACGATGCCTATCTTGCCTATCGGCCGCGCCTGTCCGTCATAGATAAGGTCAGGCCTTACCTTAAATATAAAGGCCAGTATCATACAAGTAATCAACGCCTCGGCTATGCCTATGACCGCATGGACGAATGCCATCGCCGGAAGCGCCACTGAAAGCGGTGTCGTCCCGGAAATAGCCAGTTCTATCGCGCAGGCGCAGGCCGCGATGACAACCGATGCCCACGAAGCTACTGCCGCCCCCGCAACCATCCCCCTAAAACCGCTTACGGATCTTCTTATTATGTTGTATATAAGGTATCCGCCAATAGAGCCCATAAGAGACATATTCAGGATATTGGCGCCAAGCGAGGTCAAGCCCCCGTCCTGAAATATGAGGCATTGCGCTATCAGCACAACCGCTATGACGACCGCCGCCGCATACGGACCGAGCAGGACCGCGGCGAGGACGCTTCCTATCAAGTGGCCCGACGTTCCGCCCATAACCGGAAAATTCAGCATCTGGGCGACAAAAATAAACGCCGCCATCACGCCCATCAGCGGTATGGCCCTCTCCCTTAACATGCGAGATGCCTTCTTAACGCAGTAGCCAAGCCCGCCTATCGAGATAAGCCAAGTTGGCGCCCACGTATTTACAGCGAGAAAGCCGTCCGGTATATGCATGCGCTTATATCTTAAACGTTAAACCTGATGCCTATGATATCGCCGTCCTCGACGATGTAATCCTTGCCTTTCAGATAGAACTTTCCCGCCTCTTTTACCTTTTCTTCGCTGCCGAGCGATGTCAGGTCGCCGAATTTTGTGACCTCGGCCCGTATAAATCCCTTTTGCATGTCCGAATGTATAACGCCTGCCGCCTCGGGCGCCGCTGAATCGCGCTTTACGGTCCATTGCCTTACCTCATCCTCTCCGACGGTAAAAAAGGACATGAGGTTGAGCGCTTTTATACAAAGGCGCGTCAGGATGTTTATCGCCGGCTCTTCTATGCCCAGCGCCGTAAGGAATTCCTGTTTCTCTTTCTCGGTCTCCAGGCCGGCTATTTCGGATTCTACTTTAGCCGAGACAAGCATTATCTCTATCTTTAACGGCTGATATCGGCGCTTTAGGTTCTCTAATAATTCCGTATTCTTTAGATCGTCCTCTGAGACGTTTAAAACCAGTATCATCTCCTTGAGCGTCACGAAAGGATAACTGGCTATCATCTTCTTCTCCTCGGGCTTGATATCCATAAGCCGCAACGGAACCTCTTTATCCAGATGCGCTTTCATCCGCAGGAGAAGGTCTCTTTCTTTCACGGCCGTCTCATCTTTTATCTTTTTAATATTTAATTCGACTCTCTCAAGCCGCTTCTCGATAAAGATAAGGTCGTGGAGGATAAGTTCGGAGTTAACGCTGTCTATGTCGCGCCCGGCATCGACAGAGCCGCTTATATGGTAGACCGCGTCATCCTTAAAGGCCCTTACAACATGGCAGAGGGCGTCGGTCTCGGCTATGTCCTTGAATATGTCACCCTTCGTTATGGCGTCCTTCTCTATCTTCGGAAGAAGCTCTATATCTATCCTCGCCCTTACTTCTTTCTTGGGCTTATACATAGCCACCAGCCTGTCGAAGCGCGGATCCTTTATCTCGGCGAGGCTCTTTATGTTCTTTCCCGAGGCGAGATCCCTTTCAGATATCGTGTGGTTGGTCAGCAGCTCAAAGAGTGTCTTTTTGCCTGTCTGCGGAAGGCCTATTATTCCTATCTTCATCGTACTATCCTTTTTAGGGATTATACCTCACAAAACAAAAAATCCCAAGCAGATTCTGCCTGGGATGCCGAAAAATAGAAAGGCCCGCGATAAAAATCACGGGCCCGCTGTTTTAGAGTTTATACTTTCATTACGTTCTTGGCTTGCTCGCCTTTGGGGCCTTTTTCGATCTCGAACTCGACTTCCTGGCCTTCCTCTAAGGTCTTATAGCCTTCACCCTGAATTGCGGTATGATGAACAAACACGTCAGCGCCTGACTCGGGAGTTATAAAGCCATAGCCCTTCTGATTGCTGAACCATTTTACTTTGCCTCTTGCCACTATCTGTTACCTCCTTTCGCTAAAATTATGATAAAAGTGGGCAGAAACTAAAAAACCGCAAGGCTTAGCTATCTACTACCTCACGGTTTACGATTTCTAACCTCTTTTACCATCGAGTAGAGATTATACACAAATTTTGCTTTTTGTCAACTAAATAATTACAGGCTGTGCCTCTTGATAAACCTTATTAGCTCATCGATATTGGCCTCAGCCATCCCGATACAGGTATCGGCGCAGCCGTAATAGAGCCGCAAGGTCTTCCCTTCGACTACAGCCGAGCTCGGGAAGAGGACGTTCGACACGTCCCCGACGCGCTCATAGAGTTCGGTCGGATACATAAGGTAATCGCGTGTGCGGTACAGGACTTTCCACGGCTTCTTTAAGTCAAGAAGTGCCCCGCCTGCAGAATAGATATATCCGTTGCAACTGGTCCAGACGCCGTGATAGATAAGAAGCCACCCATCTTTCGTCTCGATGGGGTGCGGCCCGGGGCCCACCTTTGTCGACTGCCATCCGCCTTGTGTGGGGCCGAAGACAAAACGATGACAACCCCAATGTATAAGGTCGGGGCTGGTGGCATAGAATATATCTCCGAAGGGCGTATGTCCGCGGTCGCTGGGCCTGTGTAAGATCGCGAATTTTCCATTTATCTTTCTGGGAAATATGACGCAATTGCGGTTTGGCGGAGGAAGCGGGTTCTCCCACTGTTTGAACGCCTTAAAGTCTTTTGTCGTGGCAAGGCCTATACATGGCCCCTGACCTGCGGCGTTGCACCAAGTAACGTAATAGGTATCGCCGAGTTTTGTGACGCGGGGGTCATAACTGTGCGTGGCGACAGATACTTCCGGGTCGCCGCTCTTCATCTTTATGGACTTGGGATCGATATCCCACCTGATGCCATCCCTGCTTTTTCCTACATGGAGGGTGTAGTCCATGCTTATCTCATCCACACGGAAGACGCCCATATAGCCGTCCTTGTAACGGACGATGGCGCTGTTGTGGATGCTGTTAGCGCGGGGAACCGCCTTGGCGGTTATGATAGGATTACCTTTGTAGCGCCTAAAAACAGTCTCATTAGCCATAACTTCTCCTTATAGTGAGCAACGTCGAACTATGGCCCCCCCCACCCGAAATGAGTTCCATAAACTATATCAAGAAAATGTAAAAAAGTCAATGGTTCATCACGGGATTAAATAAATCCGCTTGAGACGGTGTCGCAAAATAAAAAACCTTTTTTGGTAAGGCATATTCCGATGGTATGCTTATCTTCCGTTTTGTAGTCGACCAGGCCGTTCTCGATAAGCTCCGAAAGAGTGTTTTTCTCGAGCTCGCAAAGATCAAACCCCGTCTTTTTGCCAAACCATTTGAAATCTATACCCTCTTTCGTCCTTATCTTTACGGCGGCTGTCTCTTT
>JAUYOH010000147.1 GCA_030695925.1 Candidatus Omnitrophota bacterium | reverse complement strand
ATTATTTTAACATGGGGCGAGAGCTATCCCAAATCATATTCGCTTGAGATTTCATCTGACGGTAAAGACTGGAGAGAGGTTTTTAAGACCGACAAAGGAAACGGCAAGCAGGACTGGATTTATTTTAAGACCGCCTCCGTGCGCCAGATAAGGGTAAATTGCGCCAAAGAAGCCGACGGCAAGGCCTTTATTCTTAAAGGGTTCGAGTTAAAGAGCGGTGAAGAGCAGGCCACTTCGATTAAGACTTATCAGGCGCTGGCTAAAGATTCGCCGCCCGGTTATTATCCGATGTGGTTAAGACGCGTTCAGGAATTTTGGACGGTCGTAGGTATCCCCGACGATAATGAAGAGGGTTTATTAAGCGAGACAGGGACTTTCGAGCCGTATAAAAACGGTTTTTCGGCAATGCCATTTATCTATAGCGGAGGAAAAGTGTATACAGCCGAGGATTGTAAAATTTCGCAAAGCCTCCCCGAGGACTACTTGCCCATACCTTCTGTTAAATGGCTTCACAGCGATTGGAGTCTTGAGATCACAGCGTTGGCTCTCGGTCAACCCGGGCAATCGATGAGCGCCCTTAAATATACGTTTAAAAATTTAAGTAAAGAGCCCTTCAGTGGGAAATTCGCTATCGCAGTAAGGCCCGTGCAGCTAAACCCGGTTTGGCAGCACGGTGGTTTTAGCGCGATAAATTCCGCCGAATGCCTGCAGGAATCCGGCATTTCGGGAATAAATATAAACGGCCAAAAACGGTTAGTGTCTTTGGCAAGGCCTGCGAAGATGGCGGCGGTTTCTATAGCGGACGGTGATGTCATCGACTTTATCAAAAAAGGCACATTGCCCGATTCCCTAAAAGCAAATAGCCCTGATGGCGGAATCTCGGTCGGGTTATTGTATGATCTAAATCTGGTAAGCGGCGAAAAGAAAGATTTCATAGTCCTGTTCCCTTTAGCCTCCTCCTTCCAGGTTCCGCAAAAAGCGCTATCGAACGCCGGCGCCTTCTTTGAGGAAGAAATGAGTGCCTCGGTCGGAAGGTGGACTGAGTTATTAAACCGGCTGACGATATCTATCCCTGAAGAGCGACTGATAAATGTGATGAAAACCAATATAGCCTACATCCTTATTAATGAGGACACCCCTTGGATCAAACCGGGCTCGCGCAATTACAGCCATTCGTGGCTGCGCGACGGCGCGTTGACAAGCGTTGCTCTCTTGAGGATGGGTATGGTGGACAAGGTCCGCGACTGGGTGGATGCCGTGACATCCAAGGTCGGCGAAGACGGCTATGTGCCGTTTATTATATTTGAGGGCGGCAACATCCCGGCTTTTAACACGAGCGGAAGCGGTGAGGGCAACGAATATGACAGTCAGGGGGAATATGTCTTCGCGGTGCGCCAGTATATCGATTATTCCGGAGACAAGCAGTACCTCCAGAAAGTATACCCGAAGGTCGTCAAGGCCCTGCAGTTCGCGCAGCGGCTCCGTCGGCAGAATATGACGCCGGAATTCCAGAGCGACCCCAAAAAACAGCCCTATTACGGAATACTTCCCAAATCGAACAGCCACGAGGGGTATTATCCCGCTATGACCAGTTACTGGGATGATTTCTTCGTCCTGCGCGGTTTTAAAGACGGTGTATATTTGGCTAATCTGATGGGCAAAAAAGACGACGCCGAGTGGATGCAGAGGGAAGTGGATGATTTCCGTAAATGCATTTACGACTCGATAAGGAAAGTCGCCGCGCGCGACAAAATCAACTATATAGCGGGATGCGTTGAGAAAGGTGATTTCGATTCGACATCAACGGCTATCGCCATAGTCGCAGGAGGAGAACTTGATTATATGCCCAAGGACCTCTTAAAGAACACCTTTGACAGGTATTTTGACGAATTCAGTAAGGGCATGGTGCCGGGACATGAGAGGACATTTACTCCTTATGAGGTCCGTTCGGCAAACGCGTATGTGAGGATGGGCCAGCGCGAACGCGGCCTTACTATGCTGCGCTATTTTACCAAGGATTCAGTGCGTCCGTATGGATGGAATCATATGGCTGAAGTCGTATACGCGAAACCGCGCACGCCGTCGTATATCGGCGATATGCCGCATACGTGGGTCGGCTCGGGTTATATAGACGCCGTAAGGACGATGTTCGTATATGAGGCAAATGATAAATTAGTGTTGGGCGCCGGAATAGACCCCG
>JAUYOH010000140.1 GCA_030695925.1 Candidatus Omnitrophota bacterium | reverse complement strand
TATGACTTTGGGAAGCGCGCGCAGGACAACCTCTATCCCCTTGCGCGGCGAAAGCAGTCCGAACGTCAGAAGTGTGGTTTTGCCCTCGACCCCATACTGGTCTTTGTAAAAATTGGGGTCGATAAAAGAAATGTCGGGTATCCCGTGTGGGACCAACCGTATCTTAGATCCGTATATCTTATTTACCGCCTGAAGGATGTCGACAGCTTTTTGCGTCATTACAACCGCATAATCAGACAGGCCAAGCAATTCATCCATCACGCGTCTTTGGCGCGCGGACGGATTTTTCAGTACGGTGTGCAGGGTCGTTATGATAGGCATATTCAATTGGCGTAATAAGGCCAATATATAACTTCCTGCGTCCCCTCCGAAAATACCGAATTCGTGTTGAAGACAGACAACATCGATATTGTTGAGGTTGAGGAAATCCGCCGCCGCTTTATACGAGTCTATATCCTGCTCTTTGATCTCGAAACGTACGCGCTCCGGGTAATCGTAACCTTCCTCGATATCTGTGACAGGTATCGCGAATACCTGGACAGATGGGTTCAGGGTCGCGAACGTCTCGCAGATATCCGTGGTAAAAGTCGCGATGCCGCAACGCCTGGGAAGATAATTGCCTATGAATGCTATCTTCTTAATATCATTGGCCATGGTATTTTTTCTAGTTATTCCCTTTTCTTATTATACATAATAATAGCCATAAATAAAACCGCCATCTGATGTTTCATCAGATGGCGGCCCGACCATCAAATTCCTCCGAAAATATTCAGACTATTTCCGGACCCTTTACCATTCTTCCAACTATCTTAGTAAGGAGTATAGCTAACTTTTATATAAAATTCAACAAATATTAATATGGGGTGGATGACGGGATTCGAACCCGCGACCACTTGAGCCACAGTCAAGTGCTCTAACCAGCTGAGCTACACCCACCGCGTATTTATATATCTATTTTATCCCCATCTGATTTGTTTCGGTCTCTATCGTGGACCAGAAACAAATCAATGCGATGGGGAGGTCTTGACCGCTGCGCAGTCAAGACTCTGGCGCGCCTGGGGCGACTCGAACGCCCGGCCCGCTGCTTAGAAGGCAGCTGCTCTATCCAACTGAGCTACAGGCGCGTTCAAAAAAACAAATTGCTTCCTAAAATATTAGGCGAATTCATGGTCGGGGCGCTCGGACATTAAACCGTCGCTCCTCCGACTATGCGTCGGAGTCGCTCCCGCGTGGAAACTTATGTTTCCCCGCGAAGCCCCTTCTTTGAAGAGTAGGGGACGATCTCCCCTGCAACCCCTTCGGTTCAAGTCTACTTAATCTGCTATTTATCAAACTGGTCGGGGCGCTCGGACTTGAACCGAGGACCTTCTGCTCCCAAAGCAGACGCGCTAGCCAAACTGCGCTACGCCCCGTATTATATCAAAAAATAGATTAAAAAACGCTCTCAATCGTCGAGAGCGGATATAGTCTTGCACTTAAATTTTACCAATTCGACCTCCAAAAGTCAAACCTTTCTTTTAAGATTGAAAAGGCCCTCCAAATCTAATAGAATATAACCATGCAAGGACAGCAGAAACGCCGCGGCATCCCATTTCTTAAGAAGGCGCTCCTCTTCCTGATACTTCTGGGCATATTTGCCTCGACAGGAATCTGGTATGCCAACGAATATATCCTTCCGGTCAAGGGTAAGGCCCTCGTCATAGAATACCTTACGAAGGCGACAGGCCGCGAAGTGACCTTAGGGAGTATCTATTATAACCCCTTTAGAGGGATCACGCTAAGGAACCTCACCTTCTCCGATGACCTGAAATACAACAGAAAATTCCTGGAGATAAAAAAGATATACTTCAATATCCTCTATCTTCCCCTCTTTGAGCAAAAGAAGATAATAGTCCCGTTGATAAAGGCCGAATCCACGAAATTCGTATTGACGGTAGACAATGAGAATAAATGGAATTTTGAATCCCTTCTTTTTCTGAGCCAGCCGAAGACAAAACCGCAGGAATACAGCGTCATCGTATATAATATCTCGGTCTCAAACGCGACCTGCACGTTTGAAGACCGCGCCCTTGAGCCGGTCTTCTCAAGGGATCTGAAAGATGTTGATCTCCGGGCGTCTGTCTCATACCCTCTTAAGATCAAATATAAATTAAACGCGGAATTGGGGATAAAGCAGAAAAATTCCATATCCGCCGACGGTGAATTCGACCCCCTAAAAAAGGAGATGATCCTTAACCTTCGGCTCAAGAATATCCCGTTTGCCGAATTCCAGCCGTATTACACCGGCCTGCCGTTTAAATCCCTGCAGGGAAACTTAAGCGGCAACTTGAGCCTGCTTTACGTTCCCGAAAACAGGCTGACTATAGAAGCCATTTCGGCGGTAAGCAGCCTGAATATAACGCGCGAGGAGCTTATCATAAAGGGCGGCATCGATCTAAGCGGCAGGATGGTGATGGAATTAAAGGATAAGACAAAAATGCCTTGTTCCGTATCGGCGGCCGCGAAAATAGATAATCTCGACTTAAACGGCAGATCTTTTTCTTTTACAGGCGGCGCAGACGCGAACGGCAAATTCACCTTTGACGCCAAAGATAAGACAACGCTCAAATACAACGCGGACGCGCTCCTGAAAGATGTCAAGATAAAGGGCATCCCGAACTTTGATGTCATTGATAAGGTAAACGGAAAGATATATTTCACCGAGGCCAGATTATGGGCTGACTCGGTCAAGGGCGTGTCGCGCAATCTCGACCTTACTTTCGCGGGAAGCTTAAAAGATTACGCGGCCCCCTATCTTGACCTTACGGCAAAGACAGAACTCGACCTAGCCCGACTTAACGAGTTCCTGACACCCGAAATGAAAGATAAATTAAAGGGTTACGCGATAGCCGGGAGGAGCAAGGTATCTCTTAACGTAAGCGGGCCGCTCGATAACGAGAAGGTCCCCCTTGTGTATACTTTAACATCGGAACTCCTCAATTGCAGCATAAAACCTGATTTCCTTGACAAGCCAGTGACCTCTATAAGCGGCACCCTTATCTCAAAAGACGATTCCGTGAATTTAAAAAACATCTCGGCGGCCTTCGATAATACTGTATATAAATTAAACGGCAATATAACCAATCTCAAGACGCCGACATTTGACCTCTCCATCGCTTCGGAAGACCTGAAGCTGGACACCGTCTTCCAATCTCTGGACTCCGCTTTAACATTCAGTAAGTTCGCAGGAAAATATAAAAATACGCAGTTTGCGCTTGCCGGTTCTTTTGCCGATTTCAAGGATCCCCTCCTGAATATCCGTGGAAACGTCAACACGGAGATAGGCGACATAAAAAATTATCTGCCGAAGGACAGCGCGGACTTGCTGGCCAAAATAGGCGAAGGCACTTTATCGACTAGCTTCGGTTTTAACGGAAGATGGAAGGATCAGCAAACCTGGCAGTTGGATTTGAGTAAATTTGAAGGAAAAAATAAAAATGGGCGGTTTAACATAATCGGTTCCGTTACCGATTTTAAGGACCCCCTCTTAAAGGTACACGGAAGCCTCGTAACCGATATTAATGAGATGAAGAAGTGGATTCCTAAGCAAAATGCCGAATTGGTCGATAATCTTAAGATGTCGGGCGCGGTATCATCCAAATTCATCTTCGACGGAAAATGGAACGATCAGAAGACCTGGCAGATAGATGCCGTGACGGAATCAGCGCAGCTGCTTGTCAAGAATTTAAAATTCGATAACCTCTCCTTCGAGTATAAATTAAAAGATAATTTTATATCGATGCCTAAGATAACGGCAAATCCCTACGGTGGTAATCTAACCGCCAACGTGGCAATCGACTGCACTCAACAAAATCCCCAATATGTAATCGAACTTGATATAAAAAACATCGACATAAGCAAATGGAAGGATGCTGCCGGATTTAAGGACAAGGACCTGCGGGGCTTTTTTTATGCGACGGGACAATTTGGAGGTTTCGGGAATAACATAGAAACCTTAAGGGGCAAAGGGCAGTTTGCGATAATAAACGGCAGGTTTTGGGAATTGCCTGTCTTTGCGGGCCTCGCTAACATACTTTACATACCCGGCGTAAGCAAGATAGTCTTCGGAGAGGCGCGTGGAAATTTTACGGTCGGCAATAAGATAATTTCCACAAGCGATACCGAACTCCGTTCGCCGCAGATGAATTTGATAGGCGATGGGACGGTTGATTTCGACGGGAATCTTAATTTCCATGTGACAGCGGCGTTTGACAAAGGCCTGCTTGAGGTGCCTTCCTCTCTCGGCCCAATTCGCGATTTCTTTATCGACAAAGAGGGAAACTACTTAGGCGATATAAAGCTGGAGGGCACAACGGCGGAACCGAAATTTAAGGTAAATCCGATCCCGATCGATAAGATATTCAATAACAAATTTATGAAAGGGCTTTTCAAAGGCAGCCCTGAATAAGTACCTTTGCTTTCTTCAGAGCGCGGCCGCGGTGGCTTACAGAATTCTTTTCCTTAGAGCTCAATTGCGCAAAAGTCTTATTATATTTAGGCGAGAAGAAAACGGGATCATAACCAAAACCGTTCCTGCCCTTCGGCTCAAATGTTATCCGGCCGATGCACTCCCCTCTCACAAGACCGACTAGTTTATTCTTATCGGCAATAGCGATAACACAGACAAATTTGGCCTTTCTCTTCGGATTAGGAATCCTCTCGAGAGCTCTCAGGAGTTTGCGGTTATTCACCTCATAAGTGGCGTTCTCTCCGGCGAACCTCGCCGAATAAACGCCGGGCCTGCCGCCCAACGCCTCCACCTCTAGTCCGGAATCGTCGGCAAGGGTCAATCTCTTGGTGAATCGCGCGACCGTAAGCGCTTTGGTTGCGGCGTTCTCTTCGAAGGTCTTTCCCTTCTCCTCTACTTTCGGGGCAGCGGGAAAATCGTTTAAATCCAATACTTTTATCTTTAAACCTTTAAGGAGGGATTTTAACTCGCGCTTCTTCTCTTTGTTTCTGGAAGAGATGACGATCTCAAGCACTTAAGCTTCCCAGAGTCTTTTTTTGTAGGTCGATTAACTGAAGTATGCCTTTCTTTGCCAGGGCAATCAATTTTTGCATCTCTTGGTCGTCAAAGGGCTCACCTTCGGCAGTGCCTTGTATCTCTATAAACTTGCCCTTTCCTGTCATGACTATGTTCATATCCACATCGGCATTCGAGTCCTCTCCAAAGGTCAAGTCCAGAACAGGCTCGCCTTTTATCATTCCTACGCTTGTGGCCGCGACATAATCTAATAGAGGCAATTTCTCTATCAGGCCTTTTTTCTTCAGCCACGTCAACGCATCGGCAAGCGCGATAAAACTTCCTGTTATCGAGGCGCACCGCGTCCCCCCGTCGGCCTGGATGACATCGCAATCTATCCATACCGTCCGCTCGCCCAGCGCCGGCATGTCAACGACAGCGCGCAAAGAACGGCCCACCAACCTCTGTATCTCATGAGTCCTGCCGCTGACAGAACCGCGGATTCCTTCTCTCTGTACCCGCGTTTGGCATGAACGCGGCAGCATCGCGTATTCCGCCGTAACCCAGCCGGTGCCTTTGCCTCTTAAAAACTGGGGGACATTCTCGTCGACAGAGGCGGTACAGATCACCTTCGTTTCTCCCAGTTCTATAAGGCAGGAGCCTTCGGCGAATTTCATATAATTGCGCGTTATATTTATCTTCCTTAAAAATTCCGCTCCCCTTCCGTCTTGTCTCTGAATCATATTTTTAACCTTTCGTTTATTTATATAGTGAGCGACCCTTTGAATCTATCCCGACAATGGCGGGAAAATCCTTGATCCTAAGCCTGTAGACCGCCTCTGTCCCAAGGTCCTTATATAAGACCGGCTTTGCCTCGAGTATCTTTTTTGAGAGATAAGCACCGGCGCCGGCGATCGTCAAAAAATAGACCGCCTTATATCTCTTGATCGCCTGCCTTACTTCTTCCGAGCGCCTGCCCTTACCTATCATTCCTTTTACTCCGGCTTTAAGCAACGCCGGCGTAAAAGCATCCATCCTGCCGCTTGTCGTCGGTCCGCAGGAGCCTATTACCTTACCGAAAGGAGCGGGCGTCGGCCCGGCGTAATAGATAGCCTGACCGCGCAAGTCAAAAGGCAGATTGTTCTTTTTGATATCCTTTAGCAATCTAACGTGGGTCTGGTCACGCGCAGTATAGACATAACCATTTAATAAAACTTCATCGCCTATTTTCAATTCCGCAATTTCTCTATCTTTCAAAGGAATATTTATTTTCTTCATATTTAACTCAACAAACTCAATGAACTCTATAACGTTCTCGTTGCGCTCCTTGTCGCGTGGCATGATATACTGACACAGACCGGAAGGCCGGCGATATGCGTCGGGTATACCTCTATATTCAGGCCTAAACATGTCGCTTTTCCGCCCAATCCCATCGGGCCTATATTTAACCTATTTATCTTCTTTAATAAGCCGCTCTCCAGCTTGGCGATGTGGCGTCTCGGATTTCTCTTGTCTATACGGCGAAGCAGGGCTTCTTTCGCCAGAAGGCAGGCTTTATCCAGTGTCCCTCCTATCCCGACACCGATAATATATGGCGGGCATGCGTCAGGCCCGGCTTTCTTTACGGCCTCCAAGATAAACCGTTCTATCCTGTCCGCGCCGTCGGTCGGCCTGAACATATTCGCAACGCTCTTATTCTCGCTTCCGAATCCCTTCGGCGCTACGGTGATCTTTATCTTACTGCCCGGAACGATCTTCGTATGTATCACTGCCGGTGTGTTATCTTTTGTATTAACCCTTAATAGCGGGTCAAAGACCACGGATTTCCTAAGGAATCCCTTTTTGTATCCTTCGGCTACGCCTTTATTTATCGCTTCATTTAAGTCTCCGCCGATTATAATCACGCCCTGTCCTACCTCTAAAAATACCGTCGCCATACCCGTATCCTGACAGATAGGAATCTTTTCAGATGAGGCGATAGCGGCATTCTCGACCAGCGCCTTCAAGATCTTCTTCGCGCGGGACACCTTCTCTTTTGAATATGCCCTCTTCAAGGCGCTCAGAACGTCCTCTCTTAAAAAAAGATTCGCTTCGATCGCGAGTCTCGCAACCGCATCCTGAATTTTTCTGGCGTTTACTTTCCTCATCTTACCCCTTGGATTTTATGGAGTTGCGGGATTATCCGGACATCTTTCAATTTTCCGAGAGCCCTCTTCTGCCACTTTATCAAAGCCGCGTTCTCCGAGGTTTTGTCGAAATCCTTGACTTTAGAGACGGGCTGTAATATAAGCGGTATGCTTTTGTCGATACTTTCTATCAGATCGACCGCTTTATTGATATCGGCTTCGGTTGTCTCTCCGGTTATCACCATCTTGACAAACGCCCTCTTAGGCCTTGCCGTTTCCAAAAATTCACGGTGCTCTTTCCAGAATTCCTTATCGCGGGTGGAGGAAGGAAGTTTTATGTCCATCGCCACGACATCCACTAAATCTATTATTTCTTTTAATTTATCGGGAAGGGTGCCGTTAGTATCGAGATGGACCTTGTATCCATGGTCCCTGAGGTGCGAAAGGAGGATCTTAAGAAAACCGGAGTGTAATAACGGTTCGCCGCCCGTAACGGAGACAGTCCCTGCTTTTTTGTCCTTATTTAAATTTAGGATTTTATCTATGACCGACCTCAAAGAAGCTTCTTCCGGCGGGTTATCCTGAGAAGTGTCGCAGAACGCACAACGCATATTACAGCCGTGGAAACGGACAAAGATTTGAGGTTCTCCGGCATAGACCCCCTCTCCCTGAAGGGAAAGAAACACCTCGGAAACCTTTGCTGTCGGTTGCTTCATCAATATTTTCATATCTTAGCTAAAGGATCGATCAACCCCGCCTCCTTAAAACCCTTCGCCCTTAAAACGCATGAATCGCATCTAAGGCACGGGCGGCTTCCGCCGCTATAACATGACCATGTATATTCATAAGGAACTCTTAATCTCGTCCCCATCCTGATTATCTGGGCTTTTGTCTTATCTATCAACGGCGTAAATATCCTGATTTGTCTTTTACCGGCTCCGGCCTTTGTCCCGCGCCTGATAAGCTTCCTGAACGCCTCATAATATTGCGGCCGGCAATCCGGATAGCCGCTGAAATCAACGGCGTTGGCCCCTATAAATATCGCCTCAGTACCAGTCGCCTCGGCATAGGAAGCCGCGAAACTTAAAAATATCGTGTTCCTCGCAGGGACATAGGTATCCGGGATCCCGCTTTTTATTCGGCGCAGGCTCCTGCCCTTCGGAATCGGTATTTTGCTGTCTAAAAGAGCGCTGCCTTTCCACGGCAGATCAATTTTAATGGCTTGGTACTTAGCGCCGCAGAAACGCGCTATCTTTCTGGCGCTTTCTACCTCTTTTTTGTGCCGTTGGCCGTAGTCAAAGATCAGGCATTCACAATCATAACCCTTCGACTTCGCGTAATACAACGTCGTCGCCGAATCTAATCCTCCCGACAACAATACGACCGCTTTTTTTCACATTCAAAATATGTCGCGCAGGTATCCTTTGTCTCCCAGACACTAATGCGCCTTAAGAATGCGCTTTTGGACTTAATTGTTTTTTTCAAATTTATATAAATATATTTTGCTATATTCTCGGCGGAGGGGTTGCCTTTCTTAAAAAAATTGATCTTATTTAAATCGCAATGGTCCAGCGCGGCCAGAACATCTCTTAATTTACTCTTCAATAACTTAAAATCTATCGAGATACCCTGTTTATCCAGAGTTTCCGTACCGATAAATACCTCGACCTCCCAATTATGGCCGTGGATATTCTCGCACTTTCCGCGATAACCCTTAAGCCTGTGCGCGGCGCTAAAAGTCGCTCTTACGGACACCTCAAACATCATCGACCCTCTCTACCGTTTCCGCGCCCTTGCCTAAAAATCTTTTCGCCACCGCCCTGAATTTATCCGGCGCGTCGCTTACGTAAAATCTTGATCCGGCTTTCCTCTTCGCCGCGGATTTCAGACCGCATTCTTCCAGGAGGTTCTTGGCCTCTTTGGCGGTCTCCTCGGCGGAGTCGATAAGTTTTACACCCTTCCCCATTACGCGCTGAATAGAAGACCTTAAGAGCGGGTAATGCGTGCAACCCAGGATCAGGGTATCTATCTTCTTGCCCTTAAGCGCCGCCAGATATTTCCTGGCGACGATATCGACGATGCCGTCATTCGCCCACCCCTCTTCCGCCAAAGGAACGAATAGAGGACAACTGCTGCTGTAAACTTTTATGCCGGAATTAAGCGATCTTATCTCTTTATCGTAGGCGCCGCTTAGGACTGTGGCACTCGTTCCTATGACCCCTATCCTCCCGTTTCTTGTGGAACGGACAGCCGCCTTTGCGCCGGGTTTTATCACGCCGATTATGGGTATACTAAAATACTCGGAAAGAAACGGCAGTACGATAGCCGAGGAGGTATTGCAGGCAATGATTATCAATTTTACATTACGCTTAAGCAGGAATAATACGTTCTGGATAGAGAACTTCTGTATCGTCGAGGCAGACTTAGTCCCGTAAGGGACGCGCGCGGTATCGCCGAAATAGATTATATCTTCATTGGGCATCTCTCTGATAAGTTCCTTTACGACCGTCAGCCCGCCCACGCCAGAATCAAAGATACCTATCGGGCTATTTTTCATCTGGTAAATCCATCTGTTGATTCATATACTTTTTTATAATTCAATATCCCTTTCGCTATCGCCAATGCCACCGCCTGCCTGTACGCTGCGTCCTTTAAGTTTCTTTCCTCGGCGGTGTTAGAGATATATCCGACTTCTACCAGGACCGAAGGCATCTGTACGCCTTTTAAGACGTAAAACCTCGCCCCCCTTATGCCGCGATTGTTTAACGACGTGGAATTATCTACGGACCTTGTGATGTATTTCGCGAGCTCGATGGACTCCTCGCGGTTCTCCGTATAGACAAGGTCCCAGACTGTCGCCTCAAGGTCTGTATTGCGGACGTAGAAAGAGGAATCGTCGACCTTCAGGAATGAGTTTTCCGCCGCTTCTGCGGCGCGGGCCGTATCGTCTACGGCATTGGATAAATAATAGACCTCAAAACCCCTTATGCTCCTGGACCTGTTGGCGTTCGCGTGTATGCTTATGAAGAAATCGACGTCGTTATCGTTGGCTATCCGCGTCCTTCCGCTTAAAGATACAAACTTATCCCTATCTCTGGTCAGGATGACATCTATGCCGTTAGCGCTCAATTCGTCTTTTATGTGGCGGACGATATCCAAGGTGACGTCTTTTTCCTTTAAGCCGCTCCTGCCTATCGCTCCCGGATCCATACCGCCGTGTCCAGCGTCAATGACTACTTTCCTGACAGCGTATTTCTGCATAAGTTCCGACGGATGCCTTGCTACTGCCTGAGGCGGGCCTAAAATTTTCGTTATCCTCTCTATCGCGAAATCGGCGGGTATTGCCACAGCCCCTTCATAAAATACTACGGGAGAACTGAGCCTCTCCGGCCTATGGTTTACTACCGCGTATTCCATCCCGACGCAAAAGGCGAGGACGTCGCTGCCCTTGCTGAGTTCCGCCTTTTTGGCAATCGGGTCCCATTCCCACTTCATCTGATAATACATCGCCACAATAGTCACGGGCAGATAATCTTTACCGCCTATCTTTACCGATTGAGAAGATAATGCATCCCTGCCGGTTCCTTTACGTGGAACCGTCGCGCAACCAGCCGTAAACAACAAAATCACGGCAAGTAATATTAACGATATCCTCTTGATTTCCATCTCCCCTGTTTGCTATTTAGATCTCGGCATATAGCCTCGATCTGAATTCGCTCATTTTAAAACACCAGCGAATTCATGGTGGAGGCGCGGGGATTCGAACCCCGGTCCTTAGGTCACCCGACAAGAGCTACTACATGCTTTTCCTGCAATTTGTCATTCGCCCTTGAGGCCGCGTAAGCAGGCCCGCTTCCGCAAGGACTAGCCTTTAAATGATCTCATCCTGCCGCTTAAAGGCGAAACAGCAGGACCAGCCTGTTGCGGCGTCACATCCGGCCTCACAGGCAAGACCGGCGGACGTGCTGCTTAATTAAGCAGCTAGCGCGAGTTCATTCGCGTTTAACTTTGTTGCCAGGTTTTAACGAGGCCACCTGACACCCTCGGCATGCAACTCTTACCCAGCTTCCTAAGTCGAAGCCTTTCGCCCCCCCTATTCTTTATTACGAAGTTCGCGCCGTAATTCCCTGTCGCTATCACGGCGCTTTATATCTTCGCGTTTGTCATAGAGCCTCTTGCCCTTCGCCAAGGCAAGTTCTACCTTCGCTAACCCCCTCTTGAAATAAACCTTCAGCGGTATCAGCGTCAGGCCCTTTTGAGTCAATTGCCCGAACAGCCTTTTTATCTCCGCCTTATGCAACAAAAGCTTACGCCGCCTCTTTGGGTCGGGATTAAACCTCCCCGCCTGAGGATATGGCGAGATGTGCATATTGCATAGGTAAATCTCATTTCCTTCTATTCTGGCAAAGCTGTCTTTTAAATTCGCCTTGTGGTCCCTTAAGGACTTTACCTCGGGCCCTTCTAACTCGATTCCGGCCTCGACCGACTCGAGAATATGGTAATTATGCCAAGCTTCCTTATTTGTGGCTACTGTTTCCTCTGCCATTTTTTCCCATATAATATAACATATAGCCGGGCATAAATCAATCTCCCCTCACCCCATAGGGGAGAGGACAAAGGTGAGGGGGTCCATTTTTATAGTTGAAAAATAGCCCGATAATCTGTATAATTTATTAGGTTTTGTAAAGAAGTCAAATATGGAAGACTACCTAAAAGAATTTCAGACTCTGGTCAAAGTTCATCATTTCGCGGAAGGCTACGCTCAGGATATAATCTCTGAATCGTTCTTCGGCTTCCCGCTCCAGACTATCGTCGAGGCCGAGAAGAAGCTGACCTCAAAAGAAACACCTTCGGTCGCCTATTTCTCCATGGAATACGGCCTCGCAACAAGTTTTTATAATTGTTTTCATTCTAATAAGCCCGTCTCCGAATCGAATAATCTGCCGAAACAAAATATATTCTCAAATATGAGGATACGGGATTATTATTTCGGCTTCCAGATAGACAATAAGATCATAGATCTGCCTATTTACAGCGGCGGCTTGGGAGTACTTGCCGGCGACACCCTGAAGTCATCGGCGGACATGAAGGTCTCGCTCGTCGGCATCGGCATACTCTGGAGGAAAGGATATTTTAAACAGAACTTCTGGTTTAAGGACGGGCAGGTGCCTGAAGAGCTTAACTGGGACCCTTATACCTACCCGGGCCTCGTCCCTTTAGACACGATTATAAAACTTCATCTCAAAGACCAGGATCTGCATCTGCGGCTTTGGAAATATTATGTATACAGTTCCGACAAGAGCCATGCTGTCCCCCTCATCCTCCTGGATTCGAACCTGGAGGAAAACAAACAGGAATCGAGAAGACTGACAGACCAGCTTTACAGGAGCGATAACGCCTACATAAAAATAATGCAGCGGTTGATCCTTGGGGCGGGAGGCGTAAAGGCCCTTGAGGCCCTCGGCTACAGTATCGATAGATATCATTTGAATGAAGGCCACGCCGCTATGGCGCTCGTCGAGAAGGCGGGTGAACTCGGAAAAGATGAATTGAAATCTATCGGAAATAACTTCATTTATACGTGCCACACGCCTGTGGCCGCCGGCCACGACCGGTTTCCGATCAAAGAGCTTGAAAAGATACTTCCGGACAAAAACATTGAATTCATCAGGGATAACGGCCTTGAGAACGGCGATACCGCGAATTTCACGGTCCTCCTGATGAACCGCTGCAAGCATGTAAACGCCGTGGCAAAAAAACATGGAGAGATAACACGCTTACAATTTCCGCAATATGCCGAAAAGATACAATCTATAACAAACGGCGTCCACCTTCCGACGTGGATATCCGCCGAGGTGAATGCGCTACTTAAAAAATATGGCGTAACAACCGGCGACTGCTTCGACCAAGATGAAGGTCCCAAAAAACTGGAAGAATTGAGAAAAAATGACCAATTCCGGCTCGATCTATGGAACGCCCATCAGGCCAATAAACGCCTGCTTAAGTCTATCTTTGAAAACTGGGGCATCAAGGAAGATGTTTTTACTCTGTGCTGGGCAAGAAGAATAGCCGGCTATAAAAGACCCAGCCTCATCTTCAAGGACCCGCATCGATTAGTCGAGATCGCCAAAAAGACAGGGCCCATCCAGATATTCATCGCGGGAAAAGCCCATCCGAACGACAACCTCGTCGGCACTTTTATAAACGAGATAATGAACACCATAGACGCCTTGGGAAAGCAAAGCTCGATCCTTAGGATCGTCATGCTTGAAAACTATGATATATTTTTCGGAAAACTCCTTACTAACTCGGTGGACGTCTGGCTCAATAACCCCCTTCCCCCTTTTGAGGCCTCAGGGACGAGCGGGATGAAAGCTATATTAAACGGCGTCCCGCAATTGAGCACTCTTGACGGATGGGTGGTTGAGGCTGAATCCGCGGCCGCGGATTCAGACGGCGGCATAGGCGAGATATTCGGATATAGGCACAAATCCGGTGAGCCCATCGGAAACGAACTTGACCTGCGCCTTGAATCAGATTCCGTAGAACTTTATAACTCACTCGAGAAACTCGTCAAACTTTACTATGAGACCGACGAAAAAGGGAAGGTAAATATTAATTCCAAGTGGATCGATGTAATGATAAATTGCCTCATCCAGGGTCATTATTTTAACACCTGTCGCATGGTAAGAGAGTATCGCGACCGGATGTGGTTTGAGAAAGAGTAAAGATCGCCGAGATGGTGAAATTGGCAAACACGCAACGTTCAGGGCGTTGTGAGCGTAAGCTCTTGGGGGTTCAACTCCCCCTCTCGGCACCAAAAACAAAGGAGGCGTAAGATGGCGATTGTGGCGAAATTAAAGAAATACCTGGACTCAAACAAGGTAAAATACAAGGCCCTAAAGCATAAACTCGCCTACACCGCGCAGGAGATAGCGGCCGCGCAGGACGTGCCGGGAAAACAGATCATAAAGTCGGTACTGGTAAAGGCCGGTGACAAATATGTCCTGGCTGTCCTTCCGGCGATCCACCTTATCGACACCAAAAAATTAAAGGAAATCCTGAAATGCAAGTCGATAAAGATAGCGACCGAAAAAGAAATGGAGAAAGTCATACCAGACTACAAAGCCGGCGCTATGCCTCCGTTCGGTAGCCTCTTCGGCCTCGAAACATACGCCGATAAAATATTAAAGGAGGATGTGGAGATCGTCTTTAACGGCGGCACACACAAAGACACCGTGAAGATGAAATACGTGGACTTCGAGAAACTTGCCAAGCCAAAGATAGCCGATTTCGGGAAACATATATAAAAACATTTTTCTCAAAACCCTAAATTCCTGTCCAGACTCCTATAATTTATCGCCTCGGAGATATGTTCTGCCGATATGCGTTCGGCTCCGGCTAAATCGGCGATAGTCCTTGAGATCTTTAAGACCTTGTCATAGCCTCTGGCGCTAAGCCCGAGTTCTAATATCGCGAGCTTTAGGAGCTCCTCGGCTTCCTTGTCAAGTTGGCAGAATTTCCCGAGGTGTTTTGAGCCTATGTGAGCATTACAGAATATCCCCAGATCTTTATGCCTCTCTTTTTGGATAACCCTCGCCTTATTAACCCGTTCCTTTATGCGTTCCGAGGCCTCGCCGCAGCTCTTGCTAGATAACTCCTTGTATTTAAGCGAGGGGACTTCAAGGTGAATATCTATCCTGTCCAAGAGAGGCCCGGATATCTTTGAGAGATATCGCTGGATGTCGTGCGGCGTGCAATGGCATTCTTTCTTGGGGTCCGTAAAATAGCCGCACGGGCAGGGATTCATCGCGGCGACCAGCATAAACTTGGCGGGATACTTAAGTGCCGCCGAGGCCCTTGAGATATTGATGCTGCCGTCTTCAAGTGGCTGGCGCATGGCCTCCAACGCGTCGCGGCGGAATTCCGGCAGTTCATCAAGGAACAACACGCCGTTATGGGCGAAACTTATCTCTCCCGGCCTTAAGGTAGTGCCTCCCCCGACCAACCCAGCGTAAGAGACCGTATGATGCGGCATCCTGAAAGGCCTCCTCGAGACCAGGAAATTTTGATCGTTCAAGAGGCCCGCGACACTATGGATCTTTGTGGTCTCAAGCGCTTCCTCAAACGATATCTCCGGCAGTATCGTCGAGAGGCGCTGGGCAAGCATCGTCTTTCCCGACCCGGGCGGGCCGATAAGCAGGACATTATGCCCGCCGGCTGCCGCGACTTCAAGCCCGCGCTTTACGTGCCACTGGCCTTTGACGTCGCTAAAATCCAGATCGGATGAAGAAGATACGCTCCAGAGTTTGTTTATATCGACGGCTTCCGGCTCGATATTATAATTTCCCTTCAAGTAAGCGACTGCCTCCTTTAAGTCCCTGACCGGATAAACCTCTACATCCCTTACTATCGCCGCCTCTTTGGCGTTTTCAGAGGGAAGGATAAAATCCTCTTTCCCGTCTTTTGATAATTCTACCGCTATCGGAAGGGCTCCGTTTATGGGCCTTACCTTTCCGTCCAAGGCCAGTTCCCCGCAAAAAACCTTTCCTTCGGCGTGCCTCTGCTCTAAATCGCCGTTGGCGATCAGGATACCGATAGCGATGGGAAGGTCAAAATTACCTCCTTCCTTCTTGAGGTCCGCCGGTGCCAGATTTATGGTTATCCTCTTCGGCGGGAACCTGAAACCGCAATTCTTTATGGCTGATATCACCCTGTCCCTGCTTTCCTTTACCGCGGTATCGGCGAGGCCCACTATCGCGAAATGCGGAAGCCCGCCTGTTATATCGACCTCCACCTCCACCCTTTTTGCCTCAATACCAAAGACCGTCCTGCTCTCGACTTTAGCTAACATTTTTTAACTCCAGAAAGCGTCTTTTATTAATTCTATTTGTTTTGGTTTAAAGTTATCGTCAAACAGCACCGAAACGCAATCAAACCTGCAATCGTAATCAAAGAGATTAAACCGTTTCAGGAATTCAGCGGCTACCCTTTTAATATGCTCTCTCTTTTTGTAATCAATTGTCTCATAAGGAAGACCACATCCTGAATCCGATCTTGAACGGACCTCGACGAAGACCAGCGTATTCCTGTCCTTGGCGACTATGTCTATCTCCCCGAACTTACAGCGGTATTTTCTGGCCAATATGGTATAGCCGCCACGCCTTAAAAACTTTGCCGCCAGTCTTTCGCCGAGGTCCCCGACCTCTTTATTTCTCACTCTCTAAGGCTTCCATAATGACTCGTTCTATCTCCTTCTTTACCTCATCGGTCAGCGAGCAGGCCATGCCGTACCATTTTCCGTCGTTTCCCGGCCGCCTCGGCTCCGAGATAAATAAGCCGTTCTTTCCTTCGACCACACAGAAGCCCTTAACGAGAAATTCCTCCCCTATCGCTATGTCGGCTATCGCCTTAAGGGAGCCCTCTTTGTCAAACCTGTGAAGTCTCTTCACGCTAAAATCAAGCATCTCCATCACCCCTCTCTCAAGGTAATAGACGAAAATGCCATGAATTTTCTTTCATTTAATTTTTTTGATTTAAAAGGGTTGGCTGAGGGGGATTACTCTTTGATTTTAAATACGATAAACGTGCAGTCGTCATATTGGGGGACGGTACCTACGAATTTATTTAACCGTTTCTTTATGTTATCGGCCATTGACGCGGCGGAAAGGCCCCTGCTCTCAAATACGGCGTCCTTGAGCCGGTCGTCCCCGAACTCTTCCTGTTCGCTGTTCCTGGCTTCGGTAACACCGTCTGTATAGAGGACGATAGTATCCTCCGGACTCAACTTAATTACGCCATCCGAATAAGTCTCGGAATCGATAAGACCCAATGGCATCCCTTCAGTCTTTAAAAGTTCTATCGTCCCGTCGGATTTAAGCCATATCGCGGGCAGGTGCCCGCCGTTAGAGAATGTAAGGCTTTTGTTTGCGCTGTCATATATCATATAGAACATCGTGACAAATAGCCCCGTCTTATAATTTAGGGCAATCTGCTTATTTAACTCGCTAAGGACCCTTGACGGCGCGTCCGCCGGATTGACAAAATGCCTGAAATCCGCGATAGCCCTGGCCATAAAAAGCGCCGCGGGGACTCCTTTACCGGAGACATCGCCTATCATTATGCCGAGTTTCTTCTGTCCTGCTACCGCATCCGTGAAATCATAAAGGTCGCCGCCAATCGCCTTGGCGGTCTCTATTGACGCGACTATCTCAATTCCTTCAATCTGCGGCACCGAAGCCGGCAGGAAAGCCACCTGGATATTCTTAGCGATCGAGAGTTCTTTCTCCATCAAAAGCCGGTTTCGTTTCTCGACAAGATATCTGTTTACGGTAACACCCAAATATACGGCTGCCGCAAGCACAAGAGGACAGAATAGATCTATCCATAACCCGAATAAAACAAACAAGATAAAGCTTATAAGCGCAAAGGAAAATATGACCGCCGCTGAGATACCTAACCCTGCCACCGGTCTAGCCTTATTTGCGACCAAAGCTATGACCAGACAAAGCGCAAAAATAAGGATCAGATTGACGACTTTGTCTGCCCTTACCAGGAATTTATTCTGTATTATTGAATTAAATAGGCTGGCATGGACACCAACCATAGGGTAAGCAGGTTCGAGCGGATTCGGTTTTAAATCGTGGCCGCCGACCTCTGTCTGTCCTATAAAGCATACTTTATTATAAAAATCAGTGACGTTTATTATGCTCTTTTCGCCTTCAACAGTTTCTTTAAAGGAGATCAGGACATCGGCAAAGGAATAATGCTTGAAGGTCTTAATCCACTTTCCCGGATAATTAATCAAGGTCATCCCGTCATCGCCCAGCGGCACTTTCACGGTCTCTTTTCCCAGATAGTCCTTCGCGACGAGATATGTCAGGTGGTAATACTTCTTGCCTTTGCAGTCTATGGTTAAAGGAACTCTTCTGATCTTACCATCTATGTCCGCGACGGCATTTATAAATCCTACGCCCTTGGCCGATCTCGTTAAGCCCTTTATCAGAGCGACTTCTACTTCCGACGACTTCAATAAAGACTTGCTCCCTTTGCCCTCATCCTTAAAAGCAATCGGATAATATACCAAGCCTTTTGCGTTCTCGGTTGCCTCTATTAATTCTTGATCCTGTGGACTGGCTTCGCCAAAGAGGATATCAAAGACGATCGCTCTTGCGCCCAACTGGCGCAGACTGTCTATCAGATAGGCATGGTACTCGCGGCTGAAAGGCCATCTACCGAATTCCTTTATCGTGTCTTCGTTAATCTCGATTATCACTATATCCGGGCTTACTGTTAAGGGAAGCCTTAATTTGAATCGTAGGTCGAGGGTCTGGAGCTCGTAAGTCTCGAAAGCCCTGAAAAAAGAAAATGAGGATAAAATAAAAATGCCTATAAGATATGCTGCGTATTTAAGAAGCTTATCCTTAGGCATGGGACCGGGCCCTTAAAACCTATAATGCAGGCCTAAAGTCGTGATGGAACCTGAATACTTTTGAGCTGCGTAGTTCGACTTATTCTGCCTGTACGCGTAACTCAAAGCCATGGTCGCATTCTTGTATATATCATAATATAGCGCCGCTATAGCCGTAAAACCATGGTCGTTCTCCCGTACTGTATGATCGGCAGAGGTAGGAATGGTCCTATTTTTATAGGTTTTATACAACTTATTATATGCCAGATACGCGCTCATCTTATTGGTGAGCAAATATATCATAGACGCGCCAAGCCTTATGTTTTGGTAATCGTAATAATCGCGGAACCTGTCGTTAGAGTCGTTCACGAAATATTCGCTCGATAGCTTAAGCATAGCTTTTTTAAGATACACGCCGAATTCGTAGTCAAAGGTATTCCTGTTATCTATCCTCTTATCATCTGATCTGCCGCCCCAGCCAAGGTGCGCTTTTTGGTTGGTGTAACGCTTATAAAAATATTCGTACCCGAAGGAATGAAAAAGGTTACGGGGCAGCCTCTGCTTTAATTCCAGTCCCGTCTTATCCCCAAAATAGGTGCCGTCGCCATAATAGGGGTACGCTACTATCTCCGGATTGTTAAAGAGGGTCAATGTGACGTTTCCGGGAAGCTTTCCCTCAAAACCAAACCTTAAATCCGTATCCACAAGGTTGGCATCTGTCGCTTCCCAATAAGTTATATCATGTACGGAGGCGCCGCCGAAGACTTTCCATCTTCCGCTGAGAGAATATTCGGCTCTTGCGTCCAATATGCCTTCGGAAAAGGTATCCGCCTTCCTGCGGGAGTCCAAGAATACATTATTGTCATACCCCTGAAGAGCGGAAGCGAAAAATTTAGTCTTATGCTTCCCGCCTTCCCTGATAGTCTCTACCTTTTTATATGCCTTTTCTTCTGCTTTACCTAAATCCTTCTGTGTCGTCTGCTCTTCGGTAAAATCCGCGGCCTTAACTTGAAGACTGAAAAAAACCACTAAATATAAAACTCCTAATATGAGAGGGCATTTTCTCATCTCGACTTTTCCTCCGGGCATTTTTTAATAACCGTTTGGATATGTGCTTCCCGTTGTTTTAGGCGTCTCTTCCTCCACGGCTGTCTCGATCCTCTGGGTATCATCTTGCTGAATTATGTCTTGTTTATATTCGCCTTGTTTCTGAACGGTCTCCTGTTGGATCGATTCTACTTGACTGATATTTTCCTGTGTGGGCGCCGGCTGCTCCTCCTTGATACTTTCTTCTATGCGGCCGCCCAAGTCCTCTTTCCAGGAACCCCAATCGCCTCTGTCGGCACCCGTAATTTCCATTATTTCGCCCGGGGCCTCGAATCGCTCGATATTAACCTCCATCCCCTCTGTCAAAGATATCTCCTGGATCATATTTCCCTGTTCGTCAAACGACTGAACGAACAACTCGTCTTCTTGGGCCCTGACAGTATCCTCATTTTCTCTGGCGATGACATCTCCACCGCTTCCCCTGGCTCCTGCCACCACCGTAGGTGTCTTTATCTCAAAGGATGAATCCTTCTTCAGGCTCTTTACCACAAAGCGGATCTTCCCACGAGGCAATTCGACCTGTTTTAACATCTTGCCGCGTAATATGGCAGTGGAATTTTCATCCAGTCGGACGATATTTTTCTTGTCCCTATCAAAAGCTATCTCTATGACCGCGCTCTTGGCTGTCTTGGCGGTATCGCCGTCGGTAAGTATCATCCCTTCTTTCGCTTTGACCCAGTCAGTCTTGCCGGCTTTCTGAATGTTTACGTCTCCTTTTACCAATATTACTTTCGCTTCCCGTACCAGTTCCTTAGCGGAGACTAAATTGGAATTCAATAATAAAATACCGGCAAACAGCCCGAATATTAAATATTTGACCTTTAGCATCCTTGGCTCCTTATTTTTTCTTGGGCGCGGCCTTGGAGACCTCTTTTTGCTTCATGATCAATTTCCAGGGATTACGTCTTATGTCGTCACTGAACTCTTTGAAATTCTCGGAGGTGTCCTTTAGATTAACGATCGTTGCCCTTATGTCGTCTTTATTATCTACGAGCACGCCGTCGGCGTGGCCGACCAATTTCTGTAAATCCTGAACGCCCGAATCGATCCTTGCCGCGAGCGTCCTGCCCGTCTCGATCAATTCTTCTATCTCGAAGGGGTCGATGCCGACGAGGATAGCGCCTTTCTTAATGAACGGCGAGCCTTTTGAGCCGCCGGCGATCTCGATATATTTCTCTCCTATCAAACCGGTCGTGCTGATCCTTATCTTGGAATCCTCCCTTATCCGGGCCTTCTCGTCCAGCTTTAAAGTAACCAGGACCCTCGTCTCATCCCCGTCATAGCTGTGGCCTACGCTCTTTACCTCTCCGATCTTAACGCCGGCAAGTTTAACCGGCGCGTTTTCCTCCAAGCCGCTTACGTAAGTAAAGGTGCATTTTACCTCGTAGCCCTTCTCGGTCTTTATGCCGCCTATTTTATAGACGAGAAACAAGAGTAACAGCGCCGCGACAACGACCACGACCCCGGTCTTTATCTCATTCGTTAGTCTTACCATGTCTTAACTCCTTTTTTATTATTTTGTCAATTCCTGTAA
Organism: Candidatus Omnitrophota bacterium; assembly: GCA_030695925.1. Lineage (GTDB taxonomy): Bacteria > Omnitrophota > Gorgyraeia > Pluralincolimonadales > Pluralincolimonadaceae > JAGUXU01. Next base: position 38,226 of record JAUYOH010000140.1, on the reverse strand, counting down.
ATAATTATCGTCCGGCTTAAAGAACGCTATCGGCCCGTCCGGGCTGCCGGTAATGAATTGTTTTACGTATTCGTTTGTGGAATTTTGTATTTCCTCTTTTGTCCCTATCTCCAGTACTTTTCCCTTATGAAGCATCGCTATCCTGTCGGCTATCCTGAAGACGGAACTCATGTCGTGGGTGACGATAACCGAGGTTATGGAAAGCTTCTCGCTTAAATCAACTATAAGCTTATCTATGACCGCCGTCACGACCGGATCCAGGCCGGCGGAAGGCTCGTCATAAAAGATTATCTCGGGGTCCAACGCTATGGCGCGGGCGAGGCCTACGCGCTTCTTCATCCCGCCCGATAATTGTGAGGGGTAAAGATGACCAAAACCGTGCAGGCCGACCAGCTCAAGCTTCATCTTGACCATTATCTTTATTATATGTTCGTCCAGCTTGGTGTGTTCTCTTAGCGGCAGGCTTATGTTCTCCTCGACCGTAAGCGAATCAAAAAGCGCCGAGGACTGGAAAAGCATGCCGAATCGTTTCTTGAACCCATCCATCTTGTCCTCGCCGGCGGTACTTATATCCTCTCCGAAAAGATAGACCTTTCCCGCATCGGGGCGAAGGCCGCCGATGATGTGGCGCAGGATCGTTGATTTCCCGCAGCCCGAGCCGCCCATTATGACGAAACTCTCGCCTTTATAGATCTCGAGGTTTATGCCGTCTAAGACCCTGCGGCCGCCGAATTCCTTCACAAGATTTTCTATTTTTATCACTACTTCTTTTTTTTCAGCCATTTTTTATACGCTCGAAAAATAGAATATTCCGGTCAATATCGCATCGGCCAGGATGATCAGGATAAAACTGCTTACGACGCTTAAGGTGGTCGACCGCCCCACCCCCTCGGCTCCACCCGAGGTGTTTAGGCCATAATAACAGCTTATCATCGCGATTATCATGGCGAAGACAAAACTCTTGAATAAACCCGTCATGACATCTTTCATTACCAAGAATTGAAAATTAGTGCTTATATAAAGGTTCGGCGATATGTTAAGGTTAAATACGCCGACGACAAAGCCTCCGAACATCCCTGCCACATCGCCTATGATTGTAAGCGCCGGAAGCATCAATAAAAGTGCGAGGAATCTCGGCACTACCAAAAACCTTATCGGGTTCAAGGCCATCGTATCAAGCGCCTCTATCTGCTCGGTGACCTTCATCGTCCCGAGCTCGGCGGCTATCGCGGCCCCCACCCTGCCGGCAACGACCAGCGCTACCAAGACCGGGCCGATCTCTCTTGAGATCGAGACGCTTATAAGGCTCGCGACAAACCTGACGGCACCCAGTTTGTCCAGCTGATAGGCGCCTTGCATAGCCAGGACGATACCGATGAAGAACGTAACGAAGAAGACTATAAAGACGGACTGCAGCCCCGCGAAGACCATCTGCTCAAATATATAACGCCTGCCAATAAACTTGCCCTTGAAGGGAGCGAAAAAAAGCCAATATAGCGTCTTAAAAAATAAGGCCATCACATCCCAGATGGCCGTGCCCCCTCTTAAAGTAGCCCCGCCTATAACTTCAAATATATTCATACGCAATACCTTTAAGGATTGTTAAAACATCTTTAAGGCTTCTTCTTCAGTCGGAAAGATCTCGAAGAGTTTCTCGAGCTTGGTTATCTCAAAGAGGCTCTTTACTTTACCGGTCAAGTTCGTAAGCCTAAGCCTTCCGCCCGAATTCTTTATCTTCTGATGCGCCTCCACCAAAGTAGCCAGCCCCGATGAATCTACATAAGCGACGTTGGTTAAGTTCACGATCACTCTTTGCGATTTGGAATCAAGCACCTTCAAGAAGGCTTTCCTGAAATCCGGCGATGAGTTGAAATTTATCTCGCCGTCCACGGTCAAAACCACTACCTCGCCGACCTTCTTATCCTTTACCACCATGTGTTTTTCCTCCATTTAAGAATTTTACCATTTTTATCTCGTTTCCGCTATCATTAAATTTGACTTCGTCCATAAGGTTGCGGATCAAGAATAGTCCGCGCCCGCCGTGTTTTAAGATATTACTATTCGACCGCGGGTCGGGGATATTGGCGTGACCGAAACCCTTTCCCTGATCCCGTATGACTATCTCAAGCCTGCCGTCCCCAAAGGAATAACTTATATAAACAGGCAGGTCCTTATTGCACTTGTTGCCGTACTTGATGGCATTTATAATCGCCTCTTCAAGGCAGAGTCGTATATCAAAGATAATATCCTTATCCAGTCCCAAGTCCTTGATGGAATCCAATACTCTGGTGGATGCCTCCTTTATATATCTGGGGTCGCTTGGTATCTCGAATTTAGGATCTGTCATTCTGCTGAGAAGGCTCCGATCTTTCGGTATTTCCCGTACCTTGCCTCTATTAACTTATCCGGCGCGATCGCGGAGAGTTCCTTTAAATATTTCATTGCGGATGCCTTTATCGCCTGCGCCATCGTCTGAGGATCCCGGTGCGCGCCGCCTAACGGCTCGACTATGATCTCGTCTATTAAACCCAGATCGAGGAGGTCCTGCGCGGTAAGTTTCAGGGCTTTCGCCGCGTCAGGAGCTCTGGTCCTGTCTTTCCATAATATCGCCGCGCAACCTTCGGGGGATATCACTGAATAATAGGCGTTCGATAAAACGCATATCCTGTCGCCGACGCCGATACCCAAGGCGCCCCCGGAACCGCCCTCTCCTATCACAAAGATTATTATCGGCACCTTCAGTCTTGCCATCTCCCTCAGATTATAGGCTATCGCCTCGGCCTGTCCTCTCTCCTCGGCGCCGATACCCGGATAGGCGCCGGGCGTATCTATGAAGACTATTATGGGGAGTTTGAATTTCTCTCCCAATTTCATCACCCTTATTGCCTTCCTGTATCCTTCGGGATGAGCGGAGCCGAAATTATGCATCAGATTTTCTTTGGTATCTCGCCCTTTCTGATGCCCCATTACTATAATCTTCTCGCCGTCGATCTTGGCGAAGCCGCAGAGCAAAGCGCGGTCGTCGCCAAACACCCTGTCGCCGTGAATCTCCGCGAAATCCGTCATTATTAAACTTATATAATCCAAGGTATAGGGGCGCTTAGGATGTCGCGCTATCTGCACCCGCTGCCAGGGCGTGAGGTTCTCAAAGACCTCGCGTTTGACTTTCTCTAATTTATCGTCGAGTTTCTTGATCTCTGAGGAAAGGTCTATCTTCTCGGAGGAAGTGAATTTCTTCAGTTCCTCTATCTTGCGTTCCAGCTCAAGAATGGGTTTTTCGAAATCTAAACCGGTGCCGTTCATATCCTGGGTCAGTCCATTATCGTGACTTCGGTGCCGACAGGCAGGATCGCGTAAAGTTCCTCCACATCGGCATTAAACATCCGGACACAGCCGGCGGTGACCTGTTTGCCGAGAGAAGCAGGATCGGTCGTCCCGTGTATCCCGTAGCCCGGTTTTGATATCCCCAGCCAACGTGTTCCCAGTATATTCTCCGGACTGCCGGCAGGGACAATTGCGCCCGTGGAATACCAGACGGGGTCGACTAACTTGTTCTCTATCCTGAAAGTCCCGACCGGTGTCGAATTATTCGCGCCGGTCGAAACCTTGTATGCCTTGATTATATCCTCATTCTCTTTCAGGAAGAGGACGTTCTGCGATTTGTCGACGACAACGCTGAACTTAGCCGTCACCACCTTAAGGCGCATGCCCTGTCTTATTTTGTCGCCGGTGATGTTGTTCGATCTCCTAATGAGGTCCACCGTAGTGCCGAATGATTTCGCTATCTTAGCGAGTGAATCACCGGTTTGCACTTCGTAAATCTTGCTTGTGGAGTCGACCAAAGGCGAGAAGAGTATCTTTATATTTAAATCCTCGATCTTTCCTTTTGCGTTCTTTACGATATCCAAGTCCGGATAGGTCTCGAAAGCCTTCTTGTAAGCGTCCCTGGCCTCTACCAACTTACCCTGTTTCTCGCAAAGGCCCGCCAAAGATATATACGCCTGGCCCGCCCTTTTGCTCTGCGGGTATTCGGCTATCATCCTCTCGTATTCCTTTATTGCCTCATCTATCTTCGCTTCCTTTTCAAGCGTCTTTGCGCTGTTTAATATAGCGCCTTCCTTAGAGCCAAAAGGAGCCCTGGAGACGAAAACAATCACTATCGCAATAAGGATAACCGCGGCCACGATAGCCGGTAATAATACTTTAAGCTTCATTTTTTAGATATCTCCCTTCTAAATCATAACCAATGTGGCGATTACTATCCCGATCACGGAACCTACCAATACCTCAAACGGCGTATGGCCTATGAGTTCCTTTAACCTGTCCTCCTGTATCTTCCTGCGCCAATAGATGTCCTCCAATATCTTATTTAAGATCTCGGCCTGCTGCCCGGTCGCGCGCCTTACTCCCTGCGCGTCGAAGGCGATGACGAGGGCAAACATCAACGTGGCGATAAAGACGGTGGAATCAAAACCTTCCTGGATGCCGACGGCTGTCGCGAGCGACATGACACCGGCCGAGTGGGCGCTGGGCATCCCGCCGGTGCTCACAAGCCATCTGAAGTTAAACCTCTTCTCCTTTGCGCTGTTTATTAGGATCTTGATGGTCTGGGCGGCTACCCACGCGATTAACGTGGCCAAAAAGACCTTATTCTGTAAAATAGAAAAGACGGAATTGTCCATATTTGGTTTTATATTATACTATATTTTATCGGCCTTGAATAATAAATTTTTGGTCAAGCTTTGATAAGGGCGAGCGCCTCCGCGCGGGTCTTTTCGTTCTCGCGGAAGACGCCCCTTACGGCGCTTGTTACAGTAGATATCCCCGGCTTTTTTAATCCCCTCATTGACATACAGAGATGTTCGGCTTCGATAACCACCATACAGCCCCTCGGCTTTAATACTTTCATGATAACTTCGGCGATCTGTGTGGTCAGCCTCTCCTGGACCTGCGGACGCTTTGCCAATATATCAACGGCTCTCGCCAGTTTACTTAACCCTGTGACCCTTCCTTCTTTCGGGATATAGGCGATGTGGGCCCTGCCTAAAAATGGTAAAAGATGGTGTTCGCAGACCGAATACAGCGGGATCCCTTTAAGGAGGATGATCTCCTCGTATTTCTGGTCCAGCACGACTTCCAGTTCCTTCGCGGGGTCCTGCCTTATTCCCGAGAAGATCTCCTCGTACATCTCGGCGACCCTGCGCGGAGTCTCTTGCAGATCCTTGCGCTGGGGGTTCTCGCCGATCGCGTCCAGTATCATGCCAACCGCCTTCATTATCTTCTTGTTATCCATAAAATATAACCTCCGATTTAGTAATCCCCCTCACCTTTATCCTCTCCCCGGAGGGGAGAGGGGAGGGTGAGGGGAAATCTATTTCCCTATACAAAACTGCGAAAATATCTTCTCAAGTATATCATCGTTCACGACCTCGCCCGTTATCTCGCCGATCGAATCCAGCGCCTCTCTTAATTCAATCGCTATCAGTTCGGGCGAAAGATCCTTTTCGACAGACTCGACGGCGCGTTCCACCGCCCCGGAGGCGTTCTTAAGCGCCTGTTTCTGTCTTAAATTTGTTATCGCGCCGCCTTCCGGTACCGCCGCCCGTCCGCTCCATACCGCCCTCTCCATCATCTTCTTTAACTCGTCGATGCCGTCTCCTTCTTTCGCGGAGATCTCAACCATGATATTTCCTTCCAAAGTACTCAAATCCATCTTGCGCGGCAGATCTATCTTATTTATCACTAATATGCGGGGCCTGTCTTTGGTGTCGGACAATAATATCCTGTCTTCATCAGTCATCTCTGCGCTCGCGTCAAGGACCAAGAGGATCAAATCGGCTTGTTCTATGCGCTCCCGGCTCCTTAAGATCCCCTCTCTTTCGACTAAGTCTTCGGTCGGCGCTATGCCCGCGGTATCGACCAGTTTAAAAGGTATGCCGTTTATGTTCGCGAGGTCTTCGATCGCGTCCCTTGTGGTGCCGGGCACATGCGTGACTATCGCCCTATCGCGCTGTAAAAGCGTGTTTAAGAGGCTGGACTTACCGACGTTTGGCTTGCCGCATATTACCGAAGTCAGGCCCTCTCTTAAAATAATGCCGCCCTCCGCCGATTCCAATAATTTTACCAGATTATCTTTTATGGTCTCTAATCGCTCTTTTATATTCGCCTCGGAGATTATCTCAATATCTTCCTCCGGAAAATCTATCGACGCCTCGACGTTAGCCGCTACCGTCAACAGTCTTTCCTTTATATCGTTAAGGCGGAATGAAAGCTGCCCGCTTAACTGGCCCATGGCCATCCTTAATGACGCCTCAGTCTTTGACCTTATGATATCCAAGACCGCTTCCGCCTGAGTAAGGTCAAGCCGGCCGTTAAGGAAGGCGCGTTTCGTAAACTCGCCGGGCTCGGCAAGCCGGGCGCCGCTGTCTAAAACGAGCTCCAAGGCCTTTCGCAAAGGAATTATGCCACTATGACAATTTATCTCTACCATATCCTCCTTTGTATAGCTCTTGGGCGCGCGCATTAACGTCAGGAGTGCCTCATCTACTACCGCTCCTTTATTATAAATATACCCGTAATGCGTACTAAAAGAACAAAAACCGGAAGGGCTTTTACCTTTTTTGGACCTAAATACGACATCCGCTATCTTAACGGCGTCTTTACCGCTGATCCGCACTATCCCTATCGCGCCCTCTCCTATCGGTGTTGAGATAGCGGCTATTGTATCCTCTAAATCAATCTTTGACTGTTTTCTCATATCCTATACCGTTCCTGCTTAAAAAATCCAGGGTTTCTCCGACGACAAATAACGAACCCGTAACAAGTATCAGGTCATCGGGCTTCGCCTGCCTGCGCGCCAACTCAACAGCCTCTCTCACATTGAAGGTCAGCGTTATCTTTTTTTCATGATCCGGGAATCTTTTCTTTAACGCTTCCGGCGCCGCCGCGCGTTTCGTGTTCGACCGTGTAAAGAATATCTTATCCGCGAATGGAAAGAGATTTTTGCCTATTCCCTCTATATCCTTATCGGTTGAAACACCGAACACGAGTATCAGCTCTTTATAGGAGAAGATATTACTTATCGCCTCCTTCAGGGCCCCTGCTGAAGCCTCATTCTGCGCCCCGTCTAATATTATCCATGGACACCTTCCTATGACCTGAATCCGCCCCGGCCAATTTACGTTTCTTATACCGCTTGTGATATCATGGGAACATATAAGTATCCCCTTAGACCGCAGCGCCTCTATGATCCCGACCGCGCAAGCCGCATTGACTATCTGGTGCCGCCCTAAAAGAGGGGTCGTAAGCAAAGTGTAGTCTCCGAATATTCCGCGCACATTGAAGGTCTGACCTTCGGGGTCTGCGGTAAGGGGCTCATAAAATATGTCCTTTCCGACCTCATATAATCTGGCGTTCTTATCTATGGCGGCCTTGCGGATACAATTCATCACAGTGGCGTTCTGTTCCGATGCTACGACTACGCAATTATTCTTTATTATCCCGCACTTCTCTTTCGTGATGGCCTCGAGGGTCATCCCTAATTTGTCGGTGTGGTCAAAACTTATCGGGGTAACCCCGACCACAAGGGGATTGACGACGTTCGTGGCGTCGAGCCTGCCGCCCATGCCCACCTCAACGACCGCTATATCGACCTTCTTGATGCTGAAGAATAAGAACGCCAGCGCCGTATAGACCTCGAAGAAAGACGGCGGGCCGAATTTCGACGCACTCGTAAATTTATCAAGGAACGATTTTATCCTGGCCACCAGCGTGGCGACCTCAGCTTCTTCTATCTCCCTTTCCTCGGGAATCATTTCCTTCGGAAATGATATCCTTATCCTCTCTTTGAAATCTATAAGATGCGGCGAGGTATAGAGCCCAACCTTACGGCCGCTTTCCTTTAATATGGAATATACGAAAACGCATGTGGAACCTTTGCCCTTCGTGCCCGCGATATGTATCGACTTAAAATTCCGCTGGGGGTTACCGAGGCCGTCTAAGAGGGCTTCCATCCTGCTTAATTTGATCGCGTCGTGATAGTTATAGGAAGGGATCTTCTCGTAATCTGCGAACGACTCTAAATATCTTAACGCCTCTGCGTAAGTCATCTTGGGCAAGGTCAATGCTTAAAGTGCCTGACTTCCGTAAGGACCATCGCTATGCCGGACTTGTCAGCGGCTTTTATGACTTCCTCGTCTTTAACGGATCCGCCGGGCTGTATTATAGCCGCTATCCCGGCTTTTGCGGCCTGCTGGACCGAGTCCGGTTTGGGAAAGAATCCGTCGCTGGCAAGGCAGCCGCCTTTTACGCCCTTGCCCGCCTTATTTATCGCTATCTTTACCGAGTCCACACGGCTTGACTGGCCGCCGCCGATCCCTAGCGTACGCTCGCCTTTGGCGATGACTATCGCATTGGATTTGACGTGTTTGGCCGCCCTCCACGCGAACAGAAGCGACTTTATCTGGCTCTCCGACGGCTTTTTCTTTGTCACGACCTTTAAATCATTCGGTGTTATATCCAACTGGTCATGTTCCTGTATGAGCATACCACCCTCGATCTTCTTTACATCGCAGGAATAGATGCCGGCCTTAGTTTTATTAGACATATCCTTAAATTCTATTATCCTTAAATTCTTCCTGTTCTTTAATATCTTAAGCGTTCCGGCATCGTATCCGGGCGCCACTATGCACTCCAGAAAACCGGAAGCGTAGATCTCTCTGGCAGTCTTTGTATCCACCCTCCTGTTCAAACCGACGATTCCGCCGAAGGCAGACGGGCTGTCGCACCGGAAAGCGTCTCTATAAGCAGTGTGCAGATTGTCCGATGAAGCCACTCCGCACGGGGAGTTGTGTTTTACGACACAGGCGCATGGAGAATCGAAGTCCTTTATTATCTGCAGGGCCGCATTCAGATCCAAGAGGTTATTAAACGACAGTTCTTTCCCGTGCAATTGCTTCATCGCGGCAAAACCATGACGCGGCTTGACCGAATCCGCGTAGAAAGCGGCCTCCTGATGGGGGTTCTCGCCGTAGCGCAGGCCTTGCGCCTTATCAAATACCAGATGCAGAACCTCCGGAAAATTATCGCGAGCCAAAATACGCGACCTTAAAAACTCGTGGATCTTCGCGTCATAGCGCGCGGTATGACCGAAGGCCTCGACTGACAGCGCCGCAAGCGTCTGGCCGGATAAAGCGCCTCCATTTCTCTCAAGTTCCGACAAGATCTGGGGATACCTGTCCGGATTCGACACAATGGCTACGTCTTTGAAGTTTTTCGCGGCGGAACGGATCATCGCGGGACCGCCGATATCTATCATCTCAACGGCATCCTCAAGTTTGACCTTCGGGTCCAGTACCTTCTCCTCAAACGGATAGAGATTGACCACAACTAAATCTATCAGGCCTATCTTATGCTTCCTGACCTGTGACATATGCTCGGCGATAGCGCGCCTTGCCAGTATCCCGCCGTGTATCTTTGGATGCAAGGTCTTCACCCTGCCGCTTAATATCTCGGGAAATCCGGTCACATCCGAGACGGCACGGATCTCTACACCGTGACTCCTTAAGAGTTTTGCCGTCCCTCCGGTAGAGACGATCTCAACGCCGAGGCCCTTAAGGCCCCTGGAGAACTCCACTATCCCCCTCTTGTCGGATATGCTGATAAGCGCTCTCTTGATCTTTGTCATAGGCTTTTATTTTACCAGATGGGCTTTTCTAAGGCAAGGGATAAAAGGGAATTAAATCAATATTTAAGGAGGTTGAACTGTTGCCTATAAAGGCTGATTTCTTTCCTGACTTTAGCGATCTCTTCCTCAATGACCGGCAACTGGCGGTTCAAGTCATCGAGGTTCTTCTGCCACTTGGCCTCCTCTTCCGGGGAGAGCCCTAACTTCTTGTTCTCGACCACCTTCTTGGTCTCCTTAAGGGAACTCTTGAAGGTATTAAGCAATCCCTCTTTGTTCTTTAATATCGTGTTTAATTCGGCTAATTTTAAGTTTATCTTCTGCCTTTCGGGGCCTAATTGCGCGACCAACTCGTGGACCTGGGCGTAATTCTGCCTTCGTACCCCTTTGAGTTCCTCTTCCAGCTCCATGATCTTCGAGTTTATCTCGGCCTGTTTATTCCTGAAATCAGCCTTTAGCACCTCTATCTGCGAATCTATCCGCGCCTTCTTCGTTAAGACTTCTTTAAATGATGGGTCAAACTCGAGAAGCCCCTTCTTTACTGTCTCTATATCCTGTTGCTGACCGCAACCGGCCAACGGAAAAAGAAAAACGAGCGCAAAAAGTAATAAAAGAAGATCCCTGTTCTTCATGATAATCGCCTAAAGACGCTATGCGGCTGTCTTAGCCTCTGCCGTCTTTACCTCCTTCTTGGTCTGTTTATTCTGATTAGGCACGACCCGTTGCATCTGGCCTTCTTCCGCCGGTTCATAGTAGGTGAATATATTTCCGGCATAATTCCTTAAGGTGAACATGCCCTTTGCCTGCGAGATCACATAATTCGGCGCCACCGGTATCTTTCCGCCGCCGCCCGGGGCGTCAACCACATAAGTGGGAACAGAATAACCGGAAGTATGCCCGCGCAGCTTCTCCATGATATTGATACCGACCGATACGGCAGTCCTGAAATGACTTATGCCTTTTGCGGGATCGCATTGATAGATGTAATAGGGGCGCACGCGTATCTTCAATAACTCATGCATCAGCCTCCTCATTGTAGACGGCCTGTCATTTATACCTCTTAATAAAACCGTCTGGCTGCCCAGCGGGATACCGGAATCGGCTAGCATGTCGCATGCCTTCTTGCAGCGCTTGGTTATCTCTTTCGGATGGTTGAAGTGCAGGGAAACCCATATAGGAGAATATCTCTTGAATATAGAAATGAGGTTTTCCGTCACCCTCATCGGAACGGTAACAGGCATCCTCGTACCTAACCGGATAAATTCGACATTCGGTATCGCCCTTAAGTTCTTTAATATGTCCTCTATCGTCTCATCGGGCAGCATCAGAGGGTCACCGCCTGATATCAGGACATCGCGCACCCTGCGGTTTGACCTTATATAATCATATGCCTGTTCGAAATTTTGCCTCGAGGTAAGGTGTGTCTCGGAGCCGACGAGCCTTCTTCTGGTGCAATGGCGGCAATACATGGCGCACTTCTCGGTGGCCAGAAGCAGGACCCTGTCCGGATACCGATGCACTAATCCCGGCACCGGCGAATCTTTGTCTTCGCCGCATGGGTCTTCCATATCATTAAGCGAGACCTCGAATTCCTCGGCGGTGGGAATGGCCTGCCTTCTGATTGGGCAAGTCTGCCTCATCGGGTCTATAAGCGAGAGCCAGTAGGGCGGTATCGCCATAAGAAGCCTCCCTTTAGACCTTTTGACGCCGATCACCTCTGACGGCGTAAGCTGAAGTATATCTTTCAGGCCGTCATAGGTCATTACCCTGTTACCTATCTGCCAATGCCAATCTTCCCAATCACTCTCCGGGACATCCTTCCAGCGCTCAAGCAATGAACCCGTAACGTTTATCAACGTAGGCTCCTTTCTTGCAGGGCAAGATTTTTGTTTTTTATCTTATGCCGTTCCAGCGACACCTCCACTATTTTATTCATCAATCCCGCATAACTAAAACCCGCGCACTTCGCTATATAAGGAAGATTAGAATCTTTCGGGTCAAGACCGGGCAGAGGGTTTACCTCCAACACATAAGGAATACCGTCTTCGTTAAAGATTATATCCACCCGGCTTAAGTCCACGCAACCGATGACCGAATGCGCCTTTAAAGCAACATCTTTTACTTTGGCGGTATCCGCTTCGCTTAATCTGGCCGGACAGTGCCATAACGGGCTTAATCCCAAACTCTCCTCGACTTCTTTTTCGTATTCCTTGACCTTCCATGTATAAAAGTACTCCCCGGAACCCTTACAATTTGAGAAATCTATCTCCAGGATCGGCAATGCGACCGGTGGATCATTGCCCAATATACCTACGGTCAATTCTTTGCCGTCTATAAATTCTTCTACCAGTATCTCCTGTTTATAAATCCTATGAGTCCGCTCGACCTCTCGAGCCAACTCTTCTCTGTCGCGCACGACACTCGTTACCGTAATGCCCTTGCCTGAACCTTCGCTATTCGGTTTTACTATTAAAGGATACCTCAGGCCTAAATCGGATATCCCGCTCGGCTGCCTGATCAATCTATGCTTCGGAGTCGGGATATCGGCCTGCTCGAATAATTTCTTGGTCAACGCCTTATTTAGAGATACGCTTAAAGCGAGGATGCCGGAGCCGGTATAAGGGATATTCAAAAAATCCAGTATGGCCGGCACCTGCGATTCTCTTGACTCGCCATCTAAACCCTCGGCTATATTAAAGACTATATCCACCTCGTTATTCTGAAACCAATTGAGAAGCCCCCTATCCGCCTCGACTAAAAATACTTCGTTGCCGCCTGAGCGCAGCCCGTTTGCTATCGTCTCTATCGTCTCCCTGCTGTCGAACTCCGAATAATAATCGTCAGGCAGATCGGCGTCTTCTATCTTTCTCTTTAGATTGTAAGTAAGCGCGACCTTTAGTCCCATCTTTATCTTATCCCGTACCTTTCCAGAGCGTAATCCAATATCCTGTTTACCGTCTTGTTATAAGATACCTTCATATGCTTCGAAACAACCATGAATACATCTTCGGTCGAGAGAGAAGGAAGCGAGTTTATCTCCAGCACAAAGGGGTTTCCGTTCTTATCCACCCTTATGTCAACCCTGCCGAAATCCCGGCAATCGACAGCCTTATAGACCGCCAGAGCCACCTTCTTTAATTTGTTCTCGAGAGATCTGGATATCTTCGCCGGACAGACGTAATTCAGTGTATTCGAAGTTATCCTGGAAAATGTATAACATAGATCGCCGAGATTAAGCTTGCCGTCTATCTTGATCTGGACGACCGGCAAAGCCTCGGGCTGTTCATTACCGACTATCGGAACGGTAAATTCAGAGCCCGTTATGAATTTTTCAACCAAAGCCGGTTGTTTATAAGTCCGTATAACCCAGCGCGCCTGCTCTTTTAATCTGCGGGCGTTGGATACTATGGACCTGTCGCTTATCCCCTTGCTTGAACCCTCGTATCGCGGTTTAACTATCATCGGGAAATTCAGTTTCGCCCCGTTAAGACTATTTACATCCGATAACACAAAAAAATCGGGCGTCGGAATACCCTCCGATATCAGCACCTTCTTGGCCATGACTTTATCGAGTGTCAAGGCCTGCGTCAAACCGTCGGCGCCCACAAACGGGATCCCCGCCATCTCCAGCACAATGGGCACCTGCGATTCCCTGTTACGCCCGTAAACCCCTTCCGCTATATTAAAGACTATGTCAACGTCTAAATTCTTTAAACGGCGCAGAAGATTATGAACGTTTCCTATCTTTACGACTTTATGCCCGCCGGATTCTATCGCGTCCTTTATGACCTCTATCGTGTCGGGATGGTCAAACTCCGCATTGGCGTCTTCTGGGTCGCCTTTCCTAAAGAGATAGTCGGGCTTGACGTCATAGGTCAACCCCACTATCTTGTGCCGCCTTTTATCCTTCCTAACAATATGTGCCATAATTTGAAATTTTTGATACAAAAAAAGAAGGGACTTCCGCCATTTGAAGTCCCTTCTTTATCATCCTAGTTTGAGCTATTCAACTTTTACTACTAGTTCCTCCGTTATCTCTTCTTCCACTTGTCGACAAACTCTGATACTATCCTTCCGGCGACTTCCTTTGAGCCGAGGCCGAACGCCAACGCCAAGCCCAAACCTGCCGATGCCAGCAAAATAGATATCGCTAAATCTATTATAGTCGTCCTGACTCCCAGCATAGGTAAAACGGTCAAAACTGTAATCACGACTATCACGATCTGCGCTATCTGACCTAAGTTCTTGGCGGTCGCTACTCCGGCATTTGATGCCGCGGTTCTGACTATGGAGCTGATCAATGCGGCAAAGAACAAACCTAATACCAATACGAATATTGCAAGAACGACGTTACCCGCATACGAAGCAACCTTATCCAGGAATCCCGCTGCCGTAAGACCCACGGCGTTCAGCGCTATGATCACGGATACCAATACTAAAAGCCAGTAAATCACTACGCCGAGAAGTTCGGCTAATGTCTGCTTGATCTCGCCTTTAGCAAGCATGCTTGCTATGCCGGCCTTCTCAGATAAGACGTCAAAGCGGGCAAGCTTCAGGACCTGGACCGCTACCTTCTCGATCGCCTTCGCGATTAATAGACCGATTATCAATAGTATAATCGCGCCGACCAACTGAGGTAGATAAATCGCCATCTTAGCCCAGACTTCACTCCAAGCACTCATTGTTACTGTTACTATCGTCTGCCCTGTTTGGCCCATCTTACCCCTCCTTTCGGTTTTACATCTACTTTATTTATAATTTCCTGATTTAAGTTTAACATAAATTAAAGTTTTGTCAAGCATTTTTTCGGTTTTCGCTGGACTTTCGAATAGAATTCGATGTAAAATTATATCACGAGGAGGAAATCATGGGAAAATCGCGCGGCTTTAACCATTTTATACCGGTATTTTTGATGGTCATGCTCTTACCATCACTTACTTTCGCCGCCGGCAATAAAAATGTGGTCAACTTTATTAATGAGGCGTGCCGGTCCTTATCTGCCGGCGCATACGATGACTGCATATCTTCCTGTAATAAAGCTATAGCGATAGACCCTGCCTGTGCCGCGGCCTATTACACCCGTGGGTTCACCTATCGTTATAAAGGCGACTACGATCAATCGATATCTGACTTCAACAAAGCAATACGGATAGATTCAAGATATGCGGCGGCTTACTATGGCCGCGCAAAATCTTATTATTATAAACGGGAATACGATAAGGCGTGGGAAGATCTATATAAGGCCAGAGGATTGGGCTGTAAGGCAGAGGATGAATTCCTCCGGGAACTGCGGAAGGCATCCGGCAGGAAAGAATAACTTACGCGGCCTTGGGTGATCTGTGTTTGTCGGGAAAGAAAAAAAGGATTACAAGACCGATGAGGCTTAAAAAACCCAACAATCCCCATGCGCCGCGGTAACCCTTGCCTATCGCGTAAGACCATAACCCCCATATAAAAAGGATTATGCCGCCGTAGATCAATATAGCCGCAAGCCAAAGGATCGTCCCTATATCTACATACTGGCTCGCGATAAAACCTATCAGTTGCGCTACGACTCCGAGCCCCACCCCGATATTTGTCCTTCTCCTATACTCCGGTAGCATATTCTCCTCCATTGGATTATCTTCCGCGCCTTAAATAATGATACAGATATTCCTGCGCGTAGCCGGCATAACGGCCGAAGTGGCTACGGGCGAATTCCGCGATCTTCTTCTGCGGGACGGCCCTTCCTTTAAAATATAGATCCTCTATTCCCCTTTTTATCCACACATCAACCGGAAATGCCTCATATTTCTTAAAGGAAAAGAGCAGCGCGCAGTCGGCGACTTTTTCCCCCACGCCCTTGAGCGAGATCAAGCTCTTCTTCGCTTCTTCATAGTTTAAATCCTCGAGGCCGTTTAAGTCAAGTCTTCCCGATGCGATTTTACATGCCGCATCTTTCAAATACCCGGCCCTGAACCCAAGTCCTAATCTTCTTAAATCGCTTACCTTGACCTTGGCGATCTTTGCCGCTGCCGGGAAAGAATAACCCTCGACCTGTCCTAAAGTCAGTCTCTTGCCGAAATTCTCGGAAAGTTTGCCTATCATCTTTTTTATGCGCGGGATATTATTATAAGAGGAAAGGATAAAAGAAGCCAGGCACTCCCAATGTCCCTGATTTAATATCCGCAGGCCGCGGAATTTTAATACCGCTTTGTGTATACGCTTATCTACGTCTATTTCTCTTAGTATACAAGAGAGGTCTTCATTTAAACCGAAATATTCTAAGACCTCTTCTTTATTAAGCGGGGAATCAGATTCACATATAAGGCGCCGGCCGTCATATTTTATCCTCAAGAGCCTTTCGGCGATTATGCCGTAATAGAAACCGTCTGTCTTTGCCCAGCGGAATGCCTGGCCGCATTCCAAGGTATGCTCGAGATTAAAATCTGAGACCGGCAGGATCAACTTCATTTTATCTTCGGAAGGACTATTCCCAGCTGCTTCTGATATTTACCTTTCCTGTCTTTGTAGGTCACCTCCGGGACTTCCTCGCCTTCGAAGAATACAAGTTGCGCTATTCCCTCGTTGGCGTATAATTTAACCGGCAGGTGGGAAGTGTTGGATATCTCCATCGTGAGATACCCCTCCCATGTGGGTTCTAAGGGGCTTACGTTTACGATGACACCGCAACGGCAATACGTGGATTTGCCGATGCAGATAGCAAGCGCCTTTTGCGGTATCCTGAAATACTCGAAGGAGCGGGCAAGGACGAAAGAACCCGTCGGAATAAGACAGATATCGCCCTTAAAATCCGTGAATAACTTCGGGTTAAAACTCTTGGGGTCAATGTATTCACCGGCCTTAGTGGCGAATACCTTGAATTCATCAGCCACTCTTATATCATAGCCGAAACTGGAGAGCCCGTAACTGATATGGCCCTCGGAGACCTGATGATCGACGAACGGGTCTATCATCTTTTCCTCGAGGGCCATCTTCTTGATCCAACGGTCAGATTTGATCATCTACCCGCACTTGGAATAACCGCAGGCCTTGCATATCATGCAGCCTTCGACATGTTGCAGTGACCCGCCGCAATCGGGACACACACCGACGACATTGCCCACTTTTACCTTAGCCTTCTGAAGCGTCGTCTCCTCAACCTTAGGATCGCTTTCTTCCTGTACTTTCCTGTTTAATAAGCGTTTCTCTATGGCCTTAGCGATGGCATCCGCGCAGGAGAATATCCTGCCGCCCTTTTCCCACGACGGGTTCGGGCATCTGATGCCGGTCAGTTGCTCTATTATTGAATGGGTATCAAGCCCGCATCTTAATGCCAGCGATACAAGCCTTCCTATTGCCTCGAGTTGGCTTGCGGCGCAACCGCCCGCCTTTCCCATCTGGGTAAATATTTCGAAAGGCCTTCCGTTCTCATCTTCATTTATAGTAATATAGAGATTGCCGCACCCGGTAAGGATCTTTGTGGTGGTGCCCCTCGTCACCTCGGGCCTCGGACGGGGCGAGGTCCTCGCCTTATCTTCTTTCCTGGCATCCTCTTCGACCGGTTTTTCTTTCGTGTGGTTAATATAAAGGACCTGTTCTTCACGGCTTCCGTCACGATAAATAGTAACGCCTTTGCATCCCATCTTATACGCCAAGAGGTAAACCTCGCGCACGCCATCGGGAGTCGCCGTATTTGGGAAATTGACGGTCTTCGAGACCGCGTTGTCGGTATATTTCTGGAATGCCGCCTGCATCCTTATATGCCATATCGGGGTTATGTCGTGAGCCGTGACGAATACCCTCTTTATGTCCTCCGGGATTTCTTCTATATCATGGAGGCTGCCCTTTTCCGCTATCTTCTCCATCAGTTTCTCGGAATAGAACCCCTTCTCTTGGGCTATTTCTTCAAAGAGGGAATTTACCTCCACGAGCTTTGTCTTATCCATCACCTCACGGTAGTATGATATGGCGAAGAGCGGCTCTATGCCGCTTGTGGTATCCGCTATTATCGACAAGGTACCTGTGGGCGCTATAGTCGTAAGTGTGGCGTTCCTCAATCCCGGAGCGTCGGCGTAAATCGAATTCGCGAAATTCGGGAAGGGCCCGCGCCTTAAAGAGAGCGCTTGGGATTTTTTCTTTGCCTCATTCAGGATAAACGACATCACTTTCTCGGATATCTCGATGGCTTCCTCGGAATTATACGGGATGCCGAGTTTGATGAGCATCTCGGCAAAACCCATGACACCAAGGCCTATCTTCCTGTTAGCCATCGTCATCTTCTCTATCTGAGAGAGCGGAAATTTGTTCATGTCTATGACGTTATCCAGAAAATGGACCGCCAGATGCGTGACATCGCGAAGCCTGTCCCAATTTATCTCGAATCTATCTCCGGCGCGCTTGACTGTCCTGGAGAGGTTTATCGAGCCTAAATTACAACTCTCGTAAGGAAGCAGAGGTTGTTCACCGCAGGGATTGGTAGACTCTATCGCACCGAGCGCAGGTGTGGGATTTGATTTATTGATCCGATCTATAAATATGATTCCGGGCTCGCCGTTCTTCCAAGCCATTTTTACTATGGTATCAAAGACCTCGCGCGCCTTAAGGCGCCCCGCAGATTTTTTGGTATGCGGTTCAATAAGATCATATTCCTCGTCGCGTTCGACCTTCCGCATAAAATCTTCCGTTAACGCGACCGAGATATTAAAATTCGTGATATCTTTGTCGGACTCCTTGCATTTTATGAATTCCAAGATATCCGGATGCTCGATTCGTAATATCCCCATATTTGCGCCGCGCCGTGTGCCGCCCTGTTTTACCGCTTGTGTGGCGGCATCAAATACTTTCATGAATGAGACGGGCCCGCTCGCTATCCCACCGGTCGTCTTTACCATACTGTTCTTCGGGCGCAATTTCGAGAATGAGAAACCCGTCCCACCGCCGGAGCGATGTATGAGAGCGGTATTTTTTATCGCCTCAAATATAGACTCCATCGAATCCTCGACCGGTAAGACAAAGCAGGCGGATAACTGTTGAAGCTCGCGGCCGGCATTCATGAGTGTCGGCGAATTAGGTAAAAATTCTAAAGTAGATATAATTGCATAAAACTCATCCTCTAATTTCTTGACGTTAAAATCCGGATCATACAGCAGATCCGCTGAGGCAATGTTATTGGCCACTCTGCGGAAGAGCTGTTCGGGTGTCTCTATAACGCGGCCCTCGGCGCTCTTCCTTAGATAACGTTTCTCCAATACCTTTATAGAATTAGCGGATAATCCACCCTGCAGTTTAGCTTCCATCAAATTCTTCCTCCTTTTCCACTAGAAAGTGTACATTGCCGGTTGTATCTTGTCAAGGGAAAAATACAATATATTGTGTTTCCCGACGGCATAAAGCCCCTTCGGTAGTGGGTTACGGCTAATACGCGGGGCCTTTGCTTTTTATCCCTTAACGGAAATTAAGGGCTTTGACATCGCTACTTTCCCGGCAATGCCGGAATTATGGACTACGTTTACGACCTGCGTGACATCCTTATAAGCGCCGGGCGCCTCCTCTGCGAGACCCGGCAGGCTATGGCCCTTTATGATTATGCCCTCTTCTTTAAGCTGCTTTATGAGGTCTGTCCCGCGCCATCTTCTCTTGGCTTGTTCCCTCGATGAAACTCTCCCTGCCCCGTGGACCGCTGTGCCAAAGACCTCCTCCATTCCTTTTTCTGTGCCGTGCAAAATATAGGAGCAGGTGCCCATCGTGCCGCCGACCAAGACCGGCTGGCCGATACCCCTGTATGCCTCGGGAACTTCAGGTCTTCCCGGCCCAAAAGCGCGGGTAGCGCCTTTCCTGTGGACGATCAAATCTTTCATCTGGCCGTTAATTTTATGCTTCTCTAATTTGGCGGTATTGTGACCGATGTCATATAGGGTACGGATGGTTTTCTCATCGACGCCGAGAGCCGAATTAAATGCCTTTCTCGTCAGATGCGTTAGCGCCTGCCTGTTGGCGAACGCGGCATTGATACCGCAATTTATCGCCGCAAAATATCTTCTTCCTTCCTCGCTCTTAAACGGCGCACAGACAAGCTCTCTTTCCCTTATCGGGATATTGTATTTTCTCGAGGCGGCCTCAAGCGTCTTTAAATAATCGGTGCCTATCTGATGGCCGAGGGCGCGGCTTCCGCAATGCACAGAGATCAATATCTGGCCGGGAAATAATCCGTAAATCTTTGCCGCTTTATCGTCGTATATCTCGGAGACGTATTGCACTTCAAGATAATGATTGCCTGAGCCGAGCGTTCCGACCTGATTAAATCCCCTCTTCTTGGCTTCATAACTTACTGTCTTGGGATCGGCGCCCTTAACACACCCCTCCTCTTCCATAAATATCAGGTCTTCCTGCCAGCCATAACCGTGCTCTACGGAAAATTTAGCGCCCTTGACCAAGACCTCGTCTATCTCTAAGAGCGATAATTTTATCTTCCCCTCAGAGCCTATGCCGGCGGGAATGACTTTGAATAATTCATTGGCGAGCTCTTCTTCTTTTCCTTTTAAATCATCACGCGTAAGCTGTGTCTTAAGCGTCCTGACGCCGCAGTTGCAATCAAAACCGACCCCAGCGACGGATATGACGCCTGTCTCGGTATCAAACGCGCCGATAGCCCCTATCGCGAAACCGTAACCCGGATGCACGTCTGCCAACGCGAGCGACGCCTTCTGGATCCCCGGAAGACAAGCCACGTTCTTTATCTGGACAAGCGCGTTCCATTCTTTGCCCTTGTTCACATCATCAACGAGATGCTGGATAATCTCGGCGTCGCCGTAGATCCTGCCGGGAACGAGCATATCGCCGGACTTCGGTATTTCCCAGATATATTCGCTGACCTGTTTAAGTTCAATGTTCATCTTTGTCACCTTGTCATTGCGAGGCGAAGCCGAAGCAATCTAGGCCTTGAAATTTAAGTCTCGCTTGGCCTTACTTTATTACTCGCCCCTTTTGTAAATATTGTCTTTGGGCGGGGCTGCGTCATAAACCGGCTCTGCGCTCAACATTAAATTTCAAGGTAACCAGACTACTTGCGGACACAAAGCCTGTGCAACCATATGATAACTTATAAATTGAAGATTTTCGGTCTTGAGTCGCACGTCGCAGATGCGAACGGTGAGGCGAAAGACGAAAATCGGAATTTATACATCTATAACACACTGCAAATAATGCGTCCCATCTTTGATCTCATATTTCAGGCCGTGGTATGTGGCGGCTTTGGCCTCGACTTTGATATTATGTCTGACAGTGTCTAATTTTTCTCCGGATGCTTTCGCGTGCAATTTATAGAGATTATAAGCAAGGGGGGTTATGGTAATATTTTTAAAATCGCCGAAGACAAGGCCTGCTATGTCGGCCCGTGTCAATAAGGTATTAAGCCATTCAACAAATAAGGCGGGGATGTCGGTGCCTTCGCATTGGATATCAACAGATTCTTTCGGCTCGACTTTTCCTACGTCGACCATGATATCAAACAATGCCTTGGCGCCATCGGCAAACGCTTCTTCGAGGGATTTACCCCAGGCGCGGATGCCGATATCCGCTTCGTGCTCAAGGAATTCGTAAGGCATGACCCGCTCTTTTAATCTATTTTTTCGCCTTGCCCTGTTTGACGATCGCTTCCATCGCCTTCTTTACTTCTTCGGGATCGCCGAGATAGTAGTGCTTTATCGGTTTTAAATCATTATCGAGTTCGTATACAAGCGGTATGCCGGTCGGAATATTCAATCCCACTATCTCCTCGTCCGAGACGTTATCGAGATATTTGACAAGTGCCCTTAAACTATTACCGTGCGCGGCGATAATTACGCGTTTGCCGGATTTGACCACAGGCGCTATCGTCTCATGCCAGTACGGAAGGAATCTGGCTACAGTATCTTTCAGGCACTCGGTAAGCGGGATCTCATCCGGCCTCAAATCTTTATATCGCGGGTCCTTCGCGGGACTGCGAGGATCGTCTTTCTCCAAAGCCGGAGGCGGAGTATCGTAACTCCTGCGCCATATCAAGACCTGGTCCTCTCCGAACTTCGCCGCCGTCTCGGCTTTATTTAATCCCTGAAGCGCCCCGTAATGCCTCTCGTTTAAGCGCCATGAATTATAGACCGGTATCCACATCAGGTCCATCTCATCAAGGGCGATCCATAAAGTCCTTATCGCCCTCTTTAAGACCGATGTGAACGCGATATCGAATACAAAGCCTTCCTTCCTTAATGCCTCCCCGGCTTTCTTGGCTTCAGCGAGCCCCTTTTCGGAGAGGTCAACATCAGTCCAGCCGGTAAACCTGTTCTCTTTATTCCAAGTGCTTTCTCCGTGACGCAGTAATACTAACTTATACATCTGAGATTCTCCCTTTTTAATTCCCCCCCCTCATCCTAACCTTCTCCCCGACGGGGAGAAGGAATTCTATTCTCGTTCACATCATCTCCTCTCCCTCTGGGGAGAGGATTAAGGTGAGGGGTTTTATTATACCTTAAACACATCCTCAAATTCAACATCGTCAAGATCTCCACCGGCCTTCTCAACATCCATGAAACGCTCGATGATGCTGCCCTCCTGCAGAAAACGCGAGACTTCGGTAAATATGCTGCCTGCATAACCGCCGGAATAGCTCTTCATCCAGCGGGCGGAACGGTCTATCGCCGGTTTCAAAAGAATAAGATTTTCCTTGGCGCGCGTTGCCGCGACGTAAAATAGGCGGCGCTCCTCCTCTATCGCGTCCTTATCATCCATAGACTGGTAAGACGGCAGGTGGCCTTCCGCTACATATATAAGGAAGACCGTATGCCACTCGAGCCCCTTGGCCGAGTGTATCGTTGAAAGCGTCATGGCGTGGTCGCGCTTCCCTTTCAGACCGGCCTCTAGAACGCTCTTTTCAGGAGGCTCGAGCGCCATGTCCGTTAGAAATGCCTCAAGCGATTTATATCTTGCCGCGATGCGCTCAAGGGAATTTAAGTCGGGTGCCCGCTTGTGGAAATCGTCGTATTTTGTTTTTAGGATAGGCTCATAATATTCAAGGAACTCTTTTACGAGTTCTCCGGGTAATGCCTTATCCGTATTTATCTGTCTTAATATATCTATAAGGTTTCTAAGGTCTTCGGACTTTTTCAGAATATCACCGTCGATCTCGAGCCCTTTCTTATTTTCTATTATCTGCCCGGTTATTCGACCGGCGGTCTTCTGCCCGATACCCCGCATCAGAAGAAGCGCCCTGTGCCAGCTTACCTGATCATCGGGGTTATGCGCTATGCGAAGATATGATAAAACATCTTTTATATGCGCCGCTTCGACAAACCTCTGCCCGCCGTATTTCAAAAATGGTATATTATGGTTGGCTAATTCTATCTCGAGGTCGTTAGAGTGCCAGCCGGCGCGGAAAAGTACGGCGATATCTTTGAGCATTATACCGTCATCGACCAGCTCGAGGACCTTCTGGATGATATATTTCGACTGGACGTTCTCATCGCGCGCCTCGACGAACACCGGTGATTTTCCCTCGCGCTTTTTGGTAAATAGTACCTTCTCGAATTTCGACGAGGCGTTTTTTATGACTTCGTTGGTAAGGTTAAGGATTTGCTGTGTCGAACGGTAATTCTCCTCGAGCATTATAACCTCTGCTCCCTTGTATATCTTCGGAAAATCTATGATATTCATGAAATTCGCGCCGCGGAACGAATAGATGCTCTGTGAATCATCTCCTACGACCATCACATTATCGTGTTCAGAAGCCAGAAGCCGGACTATATCGGCTTGGAGCTTATTTGTATCCTGATATTCATCAACCATTATATATCGGTATTGACCGGAGAGTTTCAAGCGAATATCTTTATTCTCGTGAAGTAGTTTTTTGAGGAAGACCAGCAGGTCGTCGTAGTCCATGAGCGACTTCGCGCGCTTGTATCTAATATATCCTTCCTTTATCTTCTTTATCGCGCTTTCCCATTCGGCGAACTGCGGGTATTCGAGTCCGAGGACTTCGCTGATATCCTTTGATTTATTGACTGATTTCGAGATGACATCCAAAAGCGCGCCCTTGCGCGGGAAATGTTTCTCGAGATGGTCAAGGCCCAGATTGACGCGCACTATGTTTACCACATCTTCGGCATCTGACTCGTCCATTATAGTGAAGTTATTGGGAAATTCGATAAGCTTGGCGTATTTGCGCAGGATCATATTGGCGAAGGAATGAAAAGTGCCTCCGGAGACCTTTTCGCAGCGGGCATCCAAAAGATGTGAGGCGCGCCGCAACATTTGTTCGGCTGCCTTGCGGGTGAAGGTGAGCAAAAGAATCTCATCCGGCTTTACGCCTTTTTCGACAAGGTAGGCCACACGGTATACCAGCGTCCGCGTTTTGCCGCTACCCGCCCCGGCGACAACCAGATACGGTCCCTGCGTGGACTGGACCGCCTTTAACTGCGCAGGGTTTAATTCCTTCGTATAATCTATCTTGTGCTGCATCTTACGCCGCTAATAACTCTTTGGCCATTTCCACCATCTGGCGCTCCGAAGGATAGGTCATAATCTTGAGGGCTTGGCCTATAGGCAGCCATCTTACCTCTTCGGCATCCGTATCGTGGTCCGAGGTGTCGCCTGATCCGTACTTTATAAGGAAAAAGGTGACGGTCTTACGGACGCGCACTTTATCCTCTTCCGAATAAAACCAGTATTTTATCTTGCCTAATTCTCTCTCGATTGTTCCATTAAGGCCGGTCTCTTCTCTCACTTCCCGGAGGGCTGCTTCTTGAGGCGTCTCGGATTTTTCTATCTTGCCTTTCGGCAGGCAGAATATCTTCCCCTCGCCGCGGGTCAATATTACGACCTCCGGCGCGGAATCCGATTTACGGTATACGACACCGCCCGCTGAAAATTGTAGCTTAGTCTCGCTCATAAACAAAAAGACCTCCTTCATTACCTCTGAGGTGAGCCGACATCTCTTAACCACTTTTAGACGGCCAAGAACAATCTACCCGTCGACAATCTAGTCGAAGGCAATGAAGGAGGCCCGGGGAGAACGATTTAAATTACTTCTTTTCTTCTTTCTGCTTCTCTGCCGCGGAATCTTTTATCTCGCCTGCTCCGGCAAAGAACGCCAGGAGCCCGCCGAAGATGAGTATCACGACTAAGACCGCTTTCATTACGATCGTAACATCATCCCACCAAAGCGATAAACACCAGATCCCAACGGCAACGGCAATTATCCCGCCTGCTACCGAAAGATACTTGCCCACCATTTACCTCCTGCGGATCATTTCAAAAGAGCTTTCTCAATTATAACACTTAAAAGACCTTTGTCAAGACCTTAAATTTTGTAACCGATCTTGCGCAAGAGGTCCTTACGCCATTTGATATCCGACTGGCCTTCTACGCCTTTCGGTCTTGCCCCGTCTATGACGCCTAAGACACCTCTTCCCTGCTCTGTCTCGGCGATTATAATCTCAACTGGGTTCGCGGTCGCGCAATATATCGAACAGACCTCGGGGACATCTTTGATCGCGCGCAAGACATTAATGGGATAGGCATCTCTCATTAACACAACGAAAATATGCCCCGCTCCTATCGAGAGGGCGTTTTTTTCGGCGAGTGCCTTTAATTCGGGGTCAGTGCCTTCAGACCTGACAAGGCACGCGCCGGATGATTCGCAAAATCCGATGCCGAATTTTATGCCGGGGACGGAATTCACCATCGCCTCGTAAATATCCTCGAGTGTCTTTATGAAATGAGTCTGCCCGATGATTATATTCGCCTCGGCGGGTTTCTCGATCTTTACGATCTTGGTCTCCATCGCGATCCCCCCTATGCTAATTTTGCCAGTTCTTCCGAAACCATCTGGCTTAACATCTTGCCGTCTGCCGACCCTTTTGCCTCTTCAATCGCGGCCTTCATGACTTTGCCCATATCGGCCCTGCCTTTGGCGCCGACTTTTTCTATCGCGGATTTGACTATCACCTTCAGTTCTTCCGCCGAGAGCTGTTTTGGCAGATAGGACTCAAGTATGGCCAGTTCCGCCTTCTCCTTATCGACAAGGTCTTGCCTGTTGCCTTTAGCGAATTGCTCTATGGAATCGTGGTGTTGCTTTATCTGTTTTGATATTATGCCTATTACGTCCTTATCTTCCATCTTTTCGGCGCGTTTTTCTATCGCTAAATTCTTTATCGCCGCTTTTACCATCCTTAAGGTGGAAACACGTATGGCGTCTTTTGCCTTAAGCGCCTCTTTTAAATCGGCGTCCATTCTTTCTTCAAGCGTCATCTTTTATCTCCTCTCTTTTAACATAAACTAATCTTGAGACCCATATCGAAATCTCATATAAAAGAATCATGGGTATCGCCATGAGCATCTGCGTAAAGGCGTCCGGCGTAGGCGTAAGGGCTGCTGCCGCTAGAAATATAATCAATATGGCCCATTTTCTGTTCTTACTTAAGAAAGCCGGCGTAACCAGCCCCAGTTTGGATAAAATAATAATCGCAACCGGAAGCTCAAAGACCGCCCCGAATATAAGTGTTAAAATCGTGATAAACGAGAGGTATTCTGAGATAGAAATGACAGGCAGCACTTCCGGGCCGGCAAAATTAATAAAAAATTTTAATGCCAATGGTATTACTATAAAAAAAGCAAGTGCCGCGCCGCATAGAAAAAGTATTACGGAAAAAGGCAGGAAGAATAGGAATACCTTCTGCTCTTTCTCCTTCAAAGCGGAAGAGACAAAACCCCAGATTTGAAATAGGATTACCGGTGAGGCGAGAAACAGACCGACAAAGAACGCAAGTTTAAAGTAGGCCATAAACGCCTCTGTCGGAGAAAGGAATACCAGATGTCCCACGGGCTTCGCGAGATATGCGACTATCGGCTTTATCTTCCAGAAAGCGATAGAGGTGCCGATCGCTATCGCGGCTAATGATATTAATATGCGGTAGCGGAGTTCATCCAAATGCTCCACCAGTGTCATATGCCTGTCGGCCATCTTGGGGGAGATCTTCTATTCTTTCTTGGAATCTTTGGAGTCGCCTTCCTTCATGGCTTTCTTGAGTTCACTGATAGCCTTGCCGAAGGAGCGGGCTATCTCGGGAAGACGCGCGGCGCCGAAGATAAGAAGGACGATAACGAGGATTACCAATAACTCTGGCATGCCGATATTAAACATAAAAACCTCCGTATTATACGGAGATTATAGCATAAGCCTTCTTTTTATGAAAGGCAAAAATATCAAACCAAAACTGCCGAATGTGATTATAGTAGCGGGTTCGGGGACGACGACCTCTAAATAAGGGTCATAACCCGAGGAGGTCTCACTCGCGTAATAGACATGTCCCGCGCAAGTTGGTTATTCCAAGTTATGCTGTCCTCGGGATAGATTCTGCGTGTTATCTTACGGGGTTATTGAACAGTCTCGTGCTTCTCATTTTAAGGCGGGATTAACCCTTCCTTTCGAGGACATAATCGGCGATATCGCAGAAGGTCTTCCTCAGAACTCCGTTGCAACCGCCTAATTTCTTCTTGGCTGATCTTATGTAAAAGGAGGCAACTTTCCTCGAACGGCTTATCGCGCCGGAATTAATGGCCTCGCCTTTTAATATCCGGTGCGCGGCGTTTCCGCCGAGGGTTATTAGTTCTATAAGCTTTATCTTATTCTTCCTGCTTGCGCTCCTCAGCATAAAGATCAGGGGCAGCGTCAACTTTCCTTCCTCCATATCCTGCCACACGGATTTACCCAAGTCGTTCTCGTCCCCTGTTAAATCGAGGCAATCGTCCACGATCTGAAAGGCGATTCCTAGGTTCAAGCCGTAACCGGCGAGGCGTTTTATCTTCTCGTCGCTCAAATTACCCAGCGTCCCGCCGACCGCGCAGCAATCCGAGAGCAGATAAGCGCTCTTTCTCTTTATGATATCCAGATACCGTTTCTCCGTGACCTCGAAATTATAGGCATTGGCTAGTTGCGCCATCTCGCCTTCGCACATCCTGCCCGCGGTCTTTGAGAAACCCGACAACAATTTCGGGTCGTTTAATTTTGAGATCATATCGAATGCCTTCGCCAGAAGATAATCGCCGGCGATTACGGAGATGGCGTTGCCCCATTTGCTGTTTACCGTCTTGCGCTTACGCCTTAAGACCGCTTCGTCTATTATATCGTCGTGGATAAGGCTCGCAGCGTGAATAAGTTCGACGGCCACACCCACGGATATCGCCTTGCCGAGGTCCGCGTTCTTTCCTGACTTAGCCGAGAGAAGGACAAGTGTCGGCCTGAAGAATTTACCGCGGGATTTTGACAGATACCTGCCTATGCCGTTAATAGGCTCGAATCGCGCCTTAAGTTGGGAGGCGTAATTGTCTTTTACCGCGTCAAGCTCCGAATGTACAGGTTTAATTATCTTCTCTAATTCCATATCTTAACCGGCTAATTTCGACTAATCCCGGCCCTCGGATTCTCGCGATTATATCAAGTGGGACTTCTTCAGATAATCTATCCCTTCCTTGACCTGCTTGGCGGACTTATGCAGCGCCGCCAACTCTTCTTCGGAAAGTTTAAATTCGACCACCTCTTCTATCCCACCGCTTCCCAGCCTCGCGGGGACACCGCAATAGACATCCTCAAGGCCGTATTGGCGCTCCAGATACGCGCTTACGGGCAAGACCTCGTTCTTGTCCTTAAGGACGGCCTCCAGCATCTCACAGACGGCGCTCGAAGGGGCGTAAAAAGCGCTTCCAGTCTTTAATAGCGAGACTATCTCGGCCCCGCCATCACGCGTCCTTTTGACTAAACCATCGATCTCGTAATCGGATAAAAATTCGTCTATAGGCCTGCCCTTTACTTTCGTATGTCCGACAAGCGGCACCATCGAGTCCCCGTGCCCGCCCAATACAAATGCCTCGACTTCAGCCGGCGAGATCTTTAATTTTTCGGCGATGAAAAACCTGAACCTCGCGGAATCCAGGACGCCCGCCATCCCGAAGACCCTCTCCTTCTCAAACCCCGAGACTTTATATGCCAGGTACGTCATTACATCCAGGGGATTGGTCACCATGATTATTATCGCCTCGGGACAATATTTTTTTATACTATCTATTATTCCTTTGACTATCTTCGCGTTTTGACTCAAGAGGTCCTCGCGCGTCATACCGGGCTTACGCGCGAGCCCCGCGGTCACGATAACGACCCCGGAACCTTTCATCAAAGAATAATCCGAGCCGCCTTCTATCTTAAGATTATAACCTTCGGTAGCGGCCGCCTGACCCAGATCCAGCGCTTTGCCGCAAGCCAGGCCTTCCGCGATATCTATGAGGGCGACGTCAGCAAGCCCGCGTTCCAGAATTCTCTGGGCACACGTCCCTCCGACCTGACCCGCACCTATGACAGCGACCTTTACGTCACTCAATCTTAAAATCCCCGTGTTTCTTTATATGTTCGACCAAGCCCCCGTCCTGCAGTATCTGCGTCATGGCCTTAGGCAGCGCGGCGAATTTTAACTCGGTTTTCTTCGTGATATTCTTTATGACGCCCTTCTCGAGGTCTACCTCGAGCTCGTCTTGCGCCGATATCTTGTCCGTGTCACATTCGATGACCGGCAGGCCTATGTTTATGCTGTTGCGGAAGAATATCCTCGCGAAAGATTTCGCCAGGACGCACGAGACCCCCGCCAATTTGATTATGGTGGGGGCATGCTCTCTCGAAGAGCCGAGTCCGAAATTCCTGCCGCCGACCACGAAATCGCCGGATGACACTTTATTCGCGAACTCGCTGTCCGCGTCCTCAAGTACGTGTTTTGCGAGTTCCTTCAGGTCGGAACGAAGATGAAAATACCTCCCCGGAGCTATCAGGTCCGTTGAGACATCATCTCCGAATTTCCATGCCTTTCCCCGTAATATCATCTTAAAAGTACTCCCTCGGGTCGGCGATCTCGCCCTTTATCGCGGAGACCGCGGCCGTCGCCGGCGAGGAGAGATAAACGAACCCTTTCGGATTGCCCATCCTGCCTAAGAAATTCCTGTTTGAGGTAGAAAGGCAGACTTCTCCGTCTCCCAAAATTCCTCCGTGCACGCCGACACAGGCGCCGCAACCGGGATTGGTAATTATGGCGTCGAAATCCAAAAATATCTCCAGTAGCCCTTCTTTAGCGGCATTCATATAAACATCCTTTGAGGCAGGCGTTATTATGACGCGCGTATCGGGGTTGCGTTTGCGCCCTTTCCATAGCTCCGCCACAACTCTTAAATCCTCTATCCTGCCGTTTGTGCAGGAGCCGATAAAGACCTGATTGACCTTGACTTTACCTACTTTATCCACCGGCTTGACATTATCTACCATATGCGGAAGCGAGACCATCGGCGCCAGTTTATCCACCTCGATCTTTATCTCCTTCTCAAACTTAGCGTCTTTGTCCGACTTTACCTGCTTAAATCTGTTTTCTCTCCCGTGCTGTTTGAGGTACGCCTTAGTGGCCTTGTCGGACGGAAATATGCCGGTCTTGGCACCGGCCTCGACCGCCATATTCGAGATAACAAGCCGCTCCGACATCGGAAGAGCCTCCATCGCTTCGCCGGTAAACTCAAGAGCCCTGTAAGTGGCGCCCTCGGCGCCAAGCGTCCCTATCAAATATAGCATGAAATCCTTCGCGTATACCCCGTCCGGAAATTTACCGTTTACCAAAATCCCAAAAGTGCGCGGGATGCGCAGCCATGTCTTGCCGAGCCCCATCGCCACCGCCACATCAGTCGAACCCATGCCTGTGGCGAAAGCGCCGAGCGCCCCGCCGGTACAGGTATGTGAATCAGCGCCGATAAGGACATCCCCCGGCGAAGTAAAGAGTTCGCTCATTAACTGATGGCAGACCCCTTCTCCTACCTCAAATAAATAGCATCCGGTCTTCTTGGCAAAATTCCTTAAGGTGATGTGGTCATTCGCGAGTTCTTTCCTCGGGCAGGGCGCCGCATGGTCTAAAAATACGGCTATACTGGCCGGATTTACGACCTTCTTTATGCCGAGAAGTTCCAGTTGCCTTACGGCCAAGGGGCCGGTCCCATCCTGCAAGAGACAAAGGTCTACCTTAGAGATGACAAAATCATCTGCCTTGACATCTCTCCCGCAATGCTCGGATAATATTTTTTCGGATATCGTCTTGCCCATTTTTGATTAACCTAGACCCTTCGCTACGCTCAGGGTAAATGCGGCGAAGCCGCATTTAGAGATAAAACCCGGGAAATTCGAGGGTCCCGGGCTTTCATCGAGAATATTTTTGCGCTGCTTTTATTTCTTTTCGGCGGGCCATGACTCCTGCGTAGCCTTGCCGGGCATTTCTGCCGTGCCGACGACACCTGTCTTTATTGTCTCACCGGTGCCTTTTACGGGATTTACAATTAGGTCTTTCGCCGCATCGCCGGATCCGGTCAATGCGCCGCCTACATCCTTGCCTTCCTGCGCTATCGTATCCACACCCTGTTTGGTTGTATCTATTATTACCTCGGCGGAATCTTTAGTGGCGTTTACCGGCCAGTGGAATACGCCGCGCCAGAACTTTACGAAAGCGTTCGGTTCTTGCTGTTCCACGGCTTGGGCAGAACCAATTACGACGGAACAAACCACAATTATCGCAACTGCTAAAAACAACCCCTTCTTCATTACCTGACCCCCTTTCGGTTTTTCAAATCATTCCTCTATTGAAATCGCCTCCACAGGGCAGCTGTCCTTTGCTTCCCTGCAGGTCTCTTCGGCTGATTTCGGAACCGGGCTTACTTTCGCGCTGGCGACATCTCCCTTCATCTCGAAGACGTCCGGGCATATATTTACGCAAAGTTCGCAACCGGTACAAAGATTCGGGTCTACTTTTACCTTCATCTATTCACCTCCTCTATATGTGCCGCAATTAATTCTTCGGCTAAACTTATTTCCATATCTGAAATTTGGCCTTTGAGGAATTCCGCTTTTAAATGTCTCGAGAGGCCGCTGGTGAACGCGATTAGGAAATTATTATACGACCATTTCGACCAAACGTCAAGCCCTAAACTGACTTCCCCCTGATGCAGCACGACGCCGAATTTGCGCCTCTGCGCCGCCCCGGCTATCTTTCTGCCGCCGCACATCACGTCAAACTCAACGGGTGATATGAAACATCCGCCACCCACAGGCGACTTTGGATTCTTTTTCTCGTTTAAATAAAAATTTGCTTCTATGCCCAGACCCTTAAGTCCCTCTAAGACGCCGGCATGGATCTCCCTGTAAGAATTCGAGACGCCTCTTGGGATAATGCCTGAATCTTCGCGATAAATTACGGAATAGGTAAAACTAAACTCGTTATGTATGACCGCCCCGCCGCCAGTCGGGCGCTTTACAACAGGAAGGTTATTGTCCCCCTCGCCCTCCCCTCTCCCCTTAGGGGAGAGGGTAAGGGTGAGGGGCTTCTGAAATCGCCCTACCGATACGCAGGGATAAAGCCATCTATAAATCCGAAGCGTCGGCTGGGAGCCTGCGTGGGCCTGTCGAAGCATGATCGCTTCATCTATGGCCATATTCAGGTATGGATCCAGCGCTCCGTCTACGATCAGGCGCCAGATCTTTTCCATCTTAAATTCAATTCCCTCGCCGCTAAGACCTCGTCGAGCCTCCTGACAGGTGTCGTATGCGGGGCTTCCGTCAATAAAGCGGGGTTCGTCTTCGCCTCTTGGGCGATCTTTGCCATAGCGTCGATAAAGGCATCGAGGGTCTCTTTTGATTCGGTCTCTGTAGGCTCGATCATGATCGCCTCTTCTATTGTCAGTGGGAAATATATCGTCGGCGCGTAGAAACCGTAATCCAATAGCCGTTTGGCTATATCGAGCGTCTTGACTCCAAGCTCCTTCTTGTCCTTGCCGGTAAATACACATTCATGCATACAGAACTCGTCGTCAACAGCGGGCTGATAATAGGCCTTTAATCTCGCCCTTAAATAATTGGCATTTAAGATCGCCTCAAAAGCGACATCTTTAAGGCCGGCCCCGCCCAGAGATTTAATATAGCAATAGGCCCTGATGATTACTCCTATATTACCGTAAAACGCGCGCACCTTGCCGACCGTCTTCTTGGAATCGTAATCCAAGGTTAGTTTATTCCTCTTCTGTCTTATCCGAGGCACCGGCAAATAATCCAATAAATGGCCTTTTACTCCTACCGGACCTGACCCGGGCCCGCCTCCGCCGTGAGGAGTCGAGAATGTCTTATGTAAATTTACGTGCACGATATCAAATCCCATATCACCGGGCCTCGCGATACCCAAGAGGGCGTTTAAATTCGCGCCGTCCAGATATAAAAGGGCGCCCGCTTTATGGATTATATCCGCTATCTCCTTGACATTCTTCTCAAAAAGCCCGAGCGTGTTCGGATTAGTAAGCATGAGGACCGCGACTTCCTCATCCACAAGGCCTTTAAGCGCCTCCAAGTCGACGCATCCCGCCTTATCGGATTTAACCGTAATGACCTCGTATCCGCACAGGGCCGCGCTTGCCGGATTTGTGCCGTGGGCTGAGTCGGGAATAATGACTTTCTTGCGCGGATTTCCCTTTGATGTATGGTATGCCCTGACAATCAGCATACCGGTTAATTCGCCGTGCGCGCCCGCAGCCGGCTGCAGGGTAAAACCGTCCATCCCGCAGATCTGCGAGAGCGCCTGCTCGGTTTCATACAATATCTCCAGCGTCCCTTGAGTGCTACTATCGGGCTGATATGGATGAAGCGTGGCAAAGCCATCCAAACCGGCTAATTTTTCGTTTATCTTCGGATTATATTTCATCGTGCAGGAGCCCAAGGGATAAAAAGTCGTATCTACCGAATAATTAAGCTGCGAGAGGCGTGTGAAATGGCGCACGCAATCTAACTCGCTTATCTCAACAAGTTCCGCCTCGGACTTCCGCGATAATTCGGGCGGGATAAGAGATTTGAGATCGGCCTCGGGCACATCTAATTTCGGAAGCGAATATCCTTTTCTTCCGGCAGAACTCATCTCAAATATAAGTTTTTCCATTTAATGTTTACCCAAAAGGTCTATGAACTTATCGAGGTCCTCTTTCGTCTTGGTCTCAGTCGCGCATATCAACATACAGTTTTTCATATCGGGATAAAATCTCCCCAGAGGAAGCCCCCCTATGATCCCGTGCTTGAGGAGTTCACTGATTATCTTGTCGGGATCCTTACCGCATCTGACTATGAATTCGTTAAAGAACGGCCGGTGGTACATCAGCTCGTAACCGCTCAACTTTAAGATGCCGTCCTTCAAGTAATGGCTCTTAAATACGTTCTGACGCGCCACCTCTTTTATCCCCTCTTTCCCGAGAAGAGACAAATAAACGCACGCCGCAAGCGCCATAAGGCCTTCGTTGGTGCAGATATTCGAGGTTGCCTTCTCCCGGCGTATATGTTGTTCACGCGCCTGCATCGTTAAGACGTAACCGCGTTTGCCTTCTATATCTTTAGTCATCCCGGCTATCCTGCCCGGCATCTTGCGCATATGTTTTTCTTTGACCGCGAAGAACCCCAGATACGGCCCGCCGTAATTCAACGGGATCCCCAGCGGCTGGCCTTCGCCGACCGCGATATCGGCATTGTATTCTCCCGGCGATCTCAATATCCCCAGAGAGATCGGATTAACACAGGCTATTAATAATGCGCCGCGGCTATGGCAGACGGCTTCTATCTTCTCCGCATTTTCTATGAAACCGAAGAAGTTCGGATTCTGCACGATGACACAGGCGGTATCCTCGTTTACCTGCCTCCTCAATTCGTCCTCATCGAACAAGCCCTCGCGATGCGGGATCTCGACTGATTCGACCTTGTATCCCTCAAGGTAGGTCTTGATGACTTGTTTGTATTCGGGATGTAAAGAACTTGAGAATATGAGGCGTTTCCTTCCCGTTTCTCTGACAGAAAGTAGGACCGCCTCTGCCAATGCGGATGCGCCGTCATACATAGACGCGTTCGCCACGTCCATACCGGTCAATTCGCATATCAAACTCTGATATTCATATATCGCCTGAAGCGTCCCCTGACTGGCTTCCGCCTGATAAGGCGTATAGGCCGTCAGGAACTCGCCCCGCGAGATGACCGCCTCCACGACTTGCGGTATATAATGTTCGTATGCCCCCGCGCCCAGAAATGAAGTAAGCTCATGCGTCGAGCGGTTCCTGGCCGCCTTCTCCGAAAGAAGCGCCTTTAATTCCAATTCGGATATCCCTTCCGGCAGGTCTAATTTCTGGAGGCGGAACTGCCGCGGTATCGCTTTAAGCAGGTCCTCGACAGACGCGACACCGATAGCATCCAGCATCTGTTTTTTATCTTTTTGAGTATGCGGCGAGTAATTCAAATCAGTGCGCTCCGGTCTTTATAAATTCCTCATAATCTTTATAGGTCATAAGCGAATCGACCTCGGATTTATCCTTGATCTCCAGCGCGTAAAACCATCCCTCCTCATACGGAGATTTATTGACTATTGATGGATCTTTCGCTACATCGCTGTTTGCCTTAACGACTTTGCCCGATACCGGGGCGCATATGGAGAACGCGGCCTTCACTGATTCCACTACCGCGGCCTCATCTGCCTTAGAGAATTCCATCCCTAAGTTGGGCAACTCGACGAATACCACGTCGGTTATCTCCTTTTGCGCATGGTCCGTTATGCCGACGTAGCCGATATTACCCTCGACCCTTAACCATTCATGTGTCTTGGTAAAACGCATCTTCTCGAGATCATACATTATCTCTTCCTCCTGTAAAATGGCACTTCGACGACTTCGGCTCTTTTTTTCTCCGCGTGTACCACTATATCAAATTCTTTTCCTGTTGCGGAATTCTCCGGCGTCACATAACCAAAACCTATGTTCTCTTTAAGCGTAGGCGAATACGTCCCGCTTGTCACGATACCTATTTTTTTATCCGCTTTTTCTATCTGATATCCGGTCCGGGGGATAGCCCTCTCCCGCATCTTAAACCCGACTAAGATCTCCTTTACGCCTTGCGCTTTTTTATTCAAGATCGCTTCTCTGCCTATGAAATTTTTATTAAAATCGACTGTTCTCTCTAATCCTCCTTCAAGCGGTGTCTTCGATTCGTCCATGTCAATACCATAGAGCGGACAACCGGCTTCAAGCCTTAAAGTATCTCTCGCTCCCAACCCGGCGGGAACAAGGCCGTAAGTCTTTCCGATATCTATTAAATCATTCCAGACTTTTTCGGTGTCCTCCGACGCCACAAAAAGCTCAAATCCGTCCTCTCCGGTATATCCGCTCCTCGATAAGAGACAGGGAAATCCGCCAACCTTCGTCTCGCAGAATCTGCGGCGTTTTAATGTCTTTAAATCCGCCTCGCAGATATTTTGCAGGATCCCGGCTGAGGCCGGCCCCTGGACGGCGATGCCTCCGTAAGAATCATTTATGTCCTTAATTACTACCCCCTCACCCTTCCCTCTCCCCTCTGGGGAGAGGATTGAGGTGAGGGGATTATTTGCCTTAAACCACGCGAGGTCCTTCTCGAACGTCGCGGCATTGACGATAAGGACATACCTGTCCTTGCTCAGATTATAGATAAAGATATCGTCTAAGATACCGCCGTCTTTGTTGCACAACGGTGAATAGACTATCTTCCGGGAATCGGCTTTGCTTACGTCGTTGGTAAAGAGTAACTGCAGGAATTCAAACGCTCCCTTGCC
The DNA here is from genome assembly GCA_030695925.1 of Candidatus Omnitrophota bacterium. Taxonomy (GTDB): domain Bacteria; phylum Omnitrophota; class Gorgyraeia; order Pluralincolimonadales; family Pluralincolimonadaceae; genus JAGUXU01. The sequence goes on along the minus strand of JAUYOH010000140.1, from coordinate 1,872 downwards.
CGTGACCTCGACCTTTCCGAGGTGGGAGATATCGAAGAGCCCGGCCTTTGTCCGTGTGGTGTTATGCTCCTCTATTATACTCGTATATTGGATGGGCAGAAGCCAGCCGTGGAAAGGTACTATCTTGGCATTCAGACTCCTGTGGGCCTCATAGAGGGGGGTCTTTTTGTCTTCGGTATCGGTCATTTTATATCTATGCTTATTCTGGCGTCGATCGCGACAGAACCGCCTTGATCGACTGAAAAAACCTTTAAGGGATTTATGTCCAATTCCCTGATCATCGGGAATTCCGTGACCATCTGGGAAAGCCTCAAGAGTGAATCCTTTATGGATTCTATATCCGCGGGTTTTTCACCGCGGGCTCCCTTAAGCAAAGCGACAGAGCGTATCCCGTCTATCATCTCGCTTGCTTCGCGGGATGTGATAGGCGCTATCCTGAAAGAGACATCCTTTAATACCTCGACATAGATACCGCCTAATCCGAACATAAGCATCGGCCCGAACTGCGCGTCCCTTGTCATTCCCAAGATGACTTCCTTGCCGCCCGCGACCATCTCCTGGATAAGGACGCCGAGCACATTTGCGTTCGGCACGGCCTTCTTTGCCTTCTGGACCATCTCATTGAAAGCGCCTTCGACTTCTTTTGCGCTCTTTAGGTCCACTTTGACGCCGCCGACGTCGGACTTGTGGAGAATGTCCGGCGAGGCGATCTTCATAACGACCGGATAGCCGGCCTTCTGGGCGGCAGCAACCGCTTCATTGGCGTCTTTGGCCAGAACACTCTTCGGCAACCTAAAACCGTAACTCTCTATAATGTCGCGAGCTAAATATTCGGGGATCTCCTTCTGCCCTGTCCTTACGGCTTCGTCGATTATATTCTTAACTTTTTCTTTGTCGACTTTGAAAGTCTTAACCGCCTCCCTGGGGGTCTCCCGTATATTCTTATATTTGACCATCACGTTAAACGATGATATGGCGCGCTCCGGAAAACGGTAGTTAGGAATCCCGTTCTCCTGAAGCACGGTCAATCCCTTCTCGACAAGTTTTCCGCCTATAAAACTCGTAAATACCGGTTTATCGTGAGGGGCCTGCGCCAGGCATTCGGCGGTCTCCTTTATCTTGCTGTTACTCTGCGGAGTCAGGATGACAATCGCGCCGTCTACATTGGGATCCTTAAGGACGGCATTTATTGCTATTTTATACCTGACCTCGTCCGCGTCTCCGATCACGTCAACGGGATTATTAAGCGCCGCGTTGCGAGGCAGCGAACTTTTCAGGTAATCAATGGTCTCTTTGCTGAACTGCGCTACTTTGGCGAACTGCGACCGCTCGACCGCGTCGATAGCTATGATACCCGGTCCGCCGGCGTTTGTGATTATCGCCAACTTATCGCCCTTTGGCAGTTTCTGATATGAAAAGGCAACGGCATAATCAAAGAGGTCCTCTATGGTGGCGGCCCGGATTATTCCGGTTTGGGCAAAAGCGGCGTTGAAGGCCGCCTCTGAACCGGCTAAGCTTCCGGTATGGCTTGAGGCGGCGCGGGCCCCCGCCTTGGTCCCGCCTGCCTTATATATTATGACGGGCTTCTTGGCTGTAACTTCTTTCGCAAGACGCATAAATTCTTGTCCGTCCTTTACGTCTTCGATATAACCCAGGATGACTTTTGTATCAGGGTCGTCTCCGAGCGCCTTTAAGAGAGTCGTCTCCGATATGTCGGCCTTATTGCCGAGGCTTATGAATTTTGAAAATCCGATCTTTTCTTTAACCGCCCAGTCAAGGATCGCGGTGCAGAGCGCGCCCGACTGCGAGAAGAAGGCGATATCACCCGGAAGCGGTGAGACGCCCGCAAAAGAAGCGTTAAGCAGGGATTCC
>JAUYOH010000138.1 GCA_030695925.1 Candidatus Omnitrophota bacterium | reverse complement strand
TCGAGTATTTCTGGAAGAGCAGACGGCACTGTCGGGTCTCCCTTTGGAAATAGTCCTTATATCAAAGCGCTCTTCCAATGAAGAATACGAAGCTAAGATGAAAGAGAAGTTGATTCGTTATAAGAAGGAAGGTATCACTTCAGTTGTTTTTGGCGATATTTTTCTGGAAGAACTGAAAAAGTATCGTGAGGATAATCTGGCAAAGATCGGCCTTAAAGGGGTCTTTCCGATCTGGAAGAGGGTTACGCATGAATTTGCGGCCGCTTTTATAGACATAGGTTTTAAGGCTATTATCACATGCGTCGATTCCAAATTTCTTGATAAGTCTTTTACTGGCAGGGTCTTTGATAAGCAATTCTTATCGGATCTGCCCTGCGGCGTTGATCCTTGTGGCGAGAATGGAGAATTTCACTCGTTTGTCTATGATGGCCCGATATTCTCGAGAGGAATAATATTTGAAAAAGGTCAAGTCGTCTTAAGAGATAACCGATTTTATTATTGCGATTTGGTCGAAGTGGAGAATCTTCAGACTGTTTCGGGATAGGAAAGTGATATGCGTATTAAGATCACGACAGGAAAACTGGTGGTGTTTGCCATGCTCAATAAGTCCAGGACGGCTAAGCTGATCTGGGATAATTTACCGATAACGGCACAGGCGGAGCGTTGGGGCGATGAAGTGTATTTCTATATCAAGCCAAAGACAGGTATCGAGAAAGAATATGCACGCGATATAGTTGAAGAAGGTGACGTAGTATATTGGCCGACTGGTCCGTGCATGTGTCTTTTCTTCGGTCTTACGCCAATTAGCCGTGACGGAAAGATCAAGCCGGCAAGTACTGTAAATGTTTTTGGCAAGCTTGAAGGCGATCCGCATTTGTTAAACTGTGTTAAGGACGGCAATCCCCTTAAAGTTGAGAAGGCCGAATAGTTGATATGACTCGCAGAGAATTTGAAACAATAGTTAAAGACGTTTTGAGGGAGCTTCCGAAAGAGTTTAAAGATAAACTTCAGAATATAGATATCGTTATTGAAGAAGAGCTTGATATGGAAGCAGTGAAGCGGCTTGGCCTGGGCGCGAAAGGCCGGCTCTTAGGGCTCTATCAAGGCATCCCGCTGAAAGACAGGACGCATTATTATGGCATGGTGATGCCGGATAAAATCACTCTCTACAAGCAAAACATCGAACGTTCATGCGAAGCGGGCGAATCAGATATCCACGAAGAGATAAAACATGTTATACAGCATGAGATTGCACATCATTTCGGAATATCCGATAAGCGCTTAAAAGATTTAGGTATATACTAAGGGAAGGTAGACACGGGGGCAGAAAGTGCCTGCCCATAAAATTATTGACCGAAAGGGCGAATACTATGAACATCATGGAAGCAATTAAGAAAAGATATAGCGTGCGCAGCTATCAAGACCGTGCGGTGGAAACAGAAAAATTAGACAGTATCTTAGAAGCGGCCAGGCTTGCGCCCTCAGCAAGTAACCGGCAGGAATGGCGTTTTATTGTGGTGCGGGATAAAGACATCCGGCAGCGTCTGATGCAGGCGGCTAAAGACCAGGCCTTTGTCGGTCAAGCGCCGGTTGTGATTGCTTGCTGCGCCAAGACCGATAGCCATGTTATGACCTGCGGACAACAGTGTTATCCCATTGACGTAGCTATCGCCATTGAGCATATGGCGCTTAAGGCAACCGAAGAGGGGTTAGGAACTTGCTGGATAGGAGCATTCTATGAAGACAAGGTTAAGGAGATATTAGGCATTCCTCAAGATATTCGCGTAGTAGC
>JAUYOH010000135.1 GCA_030695925.1 Candidatus Omnitrophota bacterium | reverse complement strand
GTATTATGTAGCTAATAACGCATGGCCTTCCAACATACAGGCTTTGCAGTCTTCCGGCTATCTAAACCCATCCTGGGTTACCAATAATCCCTGGCAGAATCCTTATACTGTTTCTTCTACGCAAAATAGCTTTACGGTCTCAACCACTGTGCCGAGTGAGTGGACTAATCTTGTGGCAAGGGACCTGCCCACAAGCTCTATTTTACAAAACTCTGTCACTAGCACTGTGCCTAGCCCTGGCTCTGGCGCTCTTCCATCCGGTGCCATTATCATGTGGTCAGGGACGATAGCTTCTATACCTCTTGGCTGGCAGCTTTGTGACGGGACAAACGGTACGCCTGATTTAAGAGACAGGTTTATTGTGGGCGCGAGGACAGATGACGCAGGTGTCGCTAAGACTCTTGTCTCAGGCTTATTGACCCAGACAGGAGGTATAGCCATACATACCCACCTGGCTGGCACTCTGGCCGGTCCGGTACATGCTCATGAGTTTAGCGCAACTACATCTTTCCCGAGTGGTGTCAGCGGCGCCAAAAGCGGCGGTGATGGATTTGCTAATAATATACATAGGCATACAGTCACTGGAACAACTGATACCGGTAATAGTGGCGGACCGGTAACTGGTGAAACGGCAGGTGCTTCCAGCCTGCCGCCGTATTATTCTTTGGCATTTATTATGAAACTATAAAACGAGTATGCGATGTTATAAAAATTTGTCACTCTTCACGCAATTTTTGGTTTTGATAGTTTTGCCGAGTGTATTAATCCCGGTATCTTCCGAGGCAAGAAATAGGGAAGATACCGTTGATTTGGGTGAAACCGGTTTTACCTCTCCCATACAGTTTAGGGGAATCGATAAGGAAATGCCTACGCACGGTATGTTCGAGGGTGTTTCACGAAAAATAAATATTCAGCCTATAAAGTTTTCATATAAAAGCGCTATTCCTAAACATTATGGGCTGCCTATAACCAGGTATTTAAGTTTTAGGAAAAACCTGAGCCTTCCGATAGGTGCGAAAATTTTTGTCTTTTCCTGCTATGACGAGGATAGTATAAAAATAGCTTCCGCAGTTAATTTTGATTACGGTCTCTGCATAGATTATAAGTCAATGGATGACGTAAGAGATTTTAAGGAAAGAGCAGGTATAAAGCGGCCGGTGCAGATAGCAGATGACGAAATGATTAAAGCGCTTGGGATTACATCTTACCCGGCACTAGTTACGGTGCATAATGATGAACTTGAAATTCAAGAAGGTTTTTAGCTTCACTTTATTATTTTTCTTTCTTCTTATAGGGAGAGTCTATGCCTTAGAGATTGACGATATTATGTCTTTAATAGACTGGAATTGCCTGGATTTTAGGGTACTAGGCCTATGCGTTAAGCCTCCAGGTGTTACGGGAGTTATAGTCATGTATTGGGAGCCTGCCTTACTCATTGAGACAGTCAAGCGTCCGGGCGATACGGTGATCGGATCACTATCCCCGGTTATCTCCAACATAACCGGAGGGGCAATCAGTAATTTTGCATCGCAGGTTACAGGAGCGTTTATTCCTGTC
>JAUYOH010000128.1 GCA_030695925.1 Candidatus Omnitrophota bacterium | reverse complement strand
CGGGTCCTTGGAGGGGGCGTCGGTGCGCGGGTCGGGCGAGGCGCAGGCTCTCAGTGATTGTAGGTTCAAAAAATGATGTAAATGTCAATGAAAATGCCCCTCTTAAGGGAAATCTCCCTCTTGGGTATTTTCTCTTAATACTTTATGAAGAAAGGAGTTACGTAAAATAACCGCTTATGGCAAAGATCAAGATAAACCCCGAAATCAGTGACATAAAGTTGTCCGATATTAAACCTGCCCCCTATAATCCGCGGGAGATATCGAATGAGGCGCTTTCGGGCCTAAGGCATAGCTTAGAGAAGTTCGGCTATGTGGACTTATTAGTAGTTAATAAGCGTAATATGCACATAATCTCAGGGCATCAGCGGTATAAGATCCTGCAGGCAGAGGGCGTTCTGACAGCACCCGCAATACTCGTTGACGTTAGCGAGATTGAAGAACAGGCGATGAACGTAACGCTTAATAATCAGGAGATTGCAGGGTATTGGACTCAGACTTTGATTCCGCTTTTAGAGAGATTACGCAATGAGGCCTCGGACGATTATATCAATCTAAGACTCAAAAACCTTAGGGATAGTGTCGGTGATATGGGCGTTGAGAACTTAGGAGACGGCAAAACGCTTCCTGATGATATCCCGGAAGCACCGCCCAAGGCGATTACCAAAAAAGGCGATCTCTGGATTTTGGGAGAGCATAGGCTTCTTTGCGGTGACTCAACTAGTGATGATGATGTAGCGCGTCTTATGAATGGAGAGCGGGCAAGTTTACTTGCGACCGATCCGCCTTACTGCGTTGACTATACAGGATGTGATAGACCCACCGGCGGCAAGGACTGGTCAGGCGTATATCATGAAGTTGATATTCCGGACGCAAAGGAATTCATAAAGAAGTTTTATGCCGTAGGCCTCAAATATATAAAAGAACATACGGCTCTTTATCTTTGGCACGCCTCAAAAAAGATAACCATAATTTGGGAGGTCTGTAACGAACTCGGGATTTTAATTCACCAGCAGATTATCTGGGTCAAGCCCTGCGTAATACTCACGTATTCATTCTATTCGTGGCGGCATGAGCCTTGCCTTTTAATGTGGGTTAAAGGCAAAAAACCCCCCTATAAGCCGAAGAATAAATCGATCGGGTCTGTCTGGATGGTAGATTTCTTAAGAACAGGAGATCCGACAGATCCTCAGTATCACACAGATGTCTGGGAACTTAGTTGGGAAGGCAAAAAACGTAACACAGGATTATATCATCCTACCGTAAAACCTACAGAGGTATT
>JAUYOH010000124.1 GCA_030695925.1 Candidatus Omnitrophota bacterium | reverse complement strand
CGGGTCTTTTTCTTAATAGCCCGGTAATCTTTGGGGGGCAAAATACTTAATTTATGCGCAGCCTGATACTTAAAATATGAAAGATATTGCTGATTCCCATCTTATTTATTCCACTGACAAGGGCTCAATTTGCCCTGATTGCTCTAAGCCAATCAAGGAGTGCGTCTGCCGTAAGTTACGAATGAACGCTTTACCTGAAACCAGCGGTAAGGTGAAGATAAGGCATGAGACCGCGGGTAGGAAAAATAAGGGCGTAACCATAATTTATAGCTTGCCTTTAAGCCAAGAGCAGCTTGAGAAGTTGGCTAAGAAGTTAAAGAGTACCTTTGGTACGGGCGGAACGGTAAAAGATCACACAATCGAGCTGCAGGGTGACCAGCGCGAGAAAGTCGCAGTCGAATTACGCAGGTTGGGTTATTTAGTTTAAAATAGAATATGGTCGGGCCCTTAATTTCAGTATATTTACGTATGAAATTAACCCCGAGCAAAGCGAAGGGCAAATCAGAGCAAGAAAAAAAGGAGGGGACGGTTGTACCCTTTATTTTTGAACTTTGCTAATCTTAATATAATAAATTAAACAATGAACAAAAGTGTTTTTAATACCGCACAATTCCATGCATGCGTTGATTCAGCGCATAAGCTTGAAGATGCCCAGGCAGAAGTTGCCTTTGTGGGTCGATCGAATGTGGGCAAAAGCTCGCTTGTAAATGCGCTTTGTGGCCGTCGTTTGCTTGCTAAGATTTCAAAAACTCCCGGTAAAACCCGTACAATTAATGTATTTTCCATACGCTATGGTAAGTGGATCGTTGATCTTCCGGGTTATGGTTTTGCTGCTGTTTCAATAAAAGAAAAAGATAACTGGAAGCATATGATTGAATGCTATCTTTCCAGCCGGTCTTCACTTAAAGCTATTTTTGTTCTAGTTGATGCTCATGTTGGAGCAACAGCCCTTGACCGACAAATGTTGGCATGGTTAAAAAGTACAGGTATGCCGTATCGGGTAATCGTTAATAAAATTGATCGTATTACCCAAGTAAAACTTGTTGAACAACGCCAAAATTTATCCTTAGATTTAGAAGTAATGCCGGAGCGTATTCTTTGGGTTAGCGCAAAAAAAGGCACAGGCATCAAGGAGTTGCAGGTTGTTACATCTAGCTTTCTGGCATTATAAAAGATAGAGGTTGGGGACAATGACTAATAATATCGAAAATGACTTAGGGTTACAGCCGATCGCCGGGCTAATGGCTGAACATGGGTTAAAACCTAATGATCTGGTGCGCAATTCAACCGAGCAACTCACGCATAAGATGGTCAGTCGCGCAGTTAAGGGCAGGCGGCTTACGCCAAACATCCAGTACAGGATTATTAACGCCCTGAACAAAGCCGCAGGGAAAGTGTATGAGTTGAAAGATCTTTTTAACTATTAAGGGATCGTCCAACGCTCTGTAAGCGATCATAGCCTTTTGTCGTAGAAGACGGTAACCAATCCATCCAATAGGATTAGGTGTAAGTATGCCTGTATGCAGAGAGGCCGTCCCCTTGTCGAATATTACTGCCCGTCCTCACGGGAGTCACCTCTCAAATTTACCAATAATTGTCTCTTAGGAATTCCTACACAATTCTTAAAACCATTGATAAGATGTAGTATTGAGTCTATAATACAAATATGGAGAAAATAGATCGTCTCCTGAACCTTAAGAGGCAACATTTCATTTAACAAAGAAAGAGGCCAAATGATTAAAGTCAAGAGTGAAGGTATAATACTTGAGAGTTCACGTAATGCCTTTGATGGCCAGGCAGTCTTAAATCCCACCTGCGTCGAGATAGACGGCATAACCCACATGTTTTACAGGGGCGTAAGGCAGGGCGACATGGTTTCTTCGATAGGCTACTGTCAGTTAGTCGATAATAAGGTCGTAAAGAGGATTGACCAGCCCGTCCTTTTTCCGGAATATGATTACGAGAAAAAAGGCGTGGAGGACCCCCGGATCGTTTTTTTGGATGGGATATATTATCTTTTTTATACTGCTTATGACGGTAAAAACGCCATTTTCGCTTACGCTACAAGCACCGACCTTGTCAATTTCACAAAGCACGGCGTAATATCTCCGCGCATTACTTATGCCGAAGCAGGCCGACTCTTTGGTTGCTCAAAGACAGGTGTAAGGGAGAAGTATTTTTTCTTCGAGTCATATATAAGAGACAGGCAAGGTGCTGACATTCTGTTATGGGAGAAGGATGCTTTTATCTTCTCGAAAAAAATAAATAACAAATTCGCCCTCGTCCACCGGGTGCTGCCCGGGATACAGGTGATCTATTTTGATGATTTTAAAGAACTCACCGACGACTATTGGAGGGCGTATCTTAAAGACTTAGGCCGATATGTGATGCTTGATTCCGAATACAGGTTTGAGAGCCGCAATATTGGCGGCGGGTGTCCGCCCATCGAGACAATGGACGGCTGGCTTTTAATTTATCACGCGGTCGAAGATTCCCACGTGGGTAGGATTTACCATGCCGCAGCTGCGCTGTTTGATCTTGATGATCCTACAAAAGTAATCGCACGTATGAAGAAGCCATTGTTTTCTCCGAATGAAGAGTGGGAAAAGCGTGGAGATGTTAACAACGTTGTTTTTCCCACGGGAACCGTGGTAAAAGACGACAGGCTATACATCTATTATGGCGCGGCAGACAAACGTATAGCGGCTAAATCCGTCGATATGGAGGAACTCTTGAAAGAGCTCAAGAGAAACATAGTGTCAAGATGAAGGAAACAATTAAGATCCTCTATGTTTCTACGTTTCCTCCCCGCGAGTGCGGTATGGCTACTTTTACCGAAGACCTTACCGCGGCCATAGATGACCTGCTTTTGCCCGCCATTGAGTCCAGAGTAGTAGCGGTAAATGCTGATGATATATCGCGCTACCATTATCCCAGAAAAGTAATTGCAGAGATAGGCCGTTCTTCTCAGGATGAATACATCAGGACCGCCGAGACCATCAATGCCATGGATGATGTCTGTCTGGTTAATGTTCAGCATGAGTTCGGTATTTTCGCAGGCCCACTCGGCTCGCATATCATTTCATTTCTTGAGGCCATCAAAAAACCTTCGATTGTGACGATGCATAGCGTCTTGCCCTCGCCTGACGAGGAAATGTATCGCGTAGTTCGCGCCATAGCCGAGCACGCAAGCGGCTTGGTGGCAATGACCAGGCATTCTAAAGAGCTGTTTATCAGCGCATATGGTATCGCTGAAGAGAAAATTTCGGTTATCCCCCATGGTATCCATGCCATGCCCTATGTCTCGAGCGTCAAGCCGAAGTCTTTCCTGGGATTTACGAAAAAAATAAACCTCCTGACGTTCGGTTTTTTAAGCAGAGGCAAGGGGCTTGAGTATGTTATTGAGGCGCTCCCAGAGGTCATGAAGGCTTATTCGGATTTTATCTATATCATCCTCGGAGTTACCCATCCTAATGTCCTCAAAGAAGAAGGCGAGAGCTATCGTAATTCCCTGATTCAGAAGGTCCACGAACTTAAGCTTGCGAGCCACGTAAATTTTTATAATGAGTATGTCACGTTGGATGAACTCTTGCAGTTTTTAAAGGCCGCGGACATTTATATCGCTACCTCGCTTAACCCCAATCAGGCGGTTTCCGGAACGCTTTCCTATGCCCTGGGCACGGGAAGACCGGTGGTCTCTACTTGTTTTGCCCAGGCCAAAGAGTTTGTGACTTCGGATGTGGGGATATTGGTTGATTTCCGTGATCCCCACGCCTATGCTCAGGCGCTTATTACGCTTCTTAAAGACCACGCGCTGAGGGAACATCTGGGAATGAATTCATACTTCAGAACCCGCAATATGACTTGGGAGAATGTTGCGTTGGAGTATCTGAAATTATTCTCAAAACACAGCGATGCTATCGCTCAGGGAAGTGAGCACAAAAGGTTTCCCCACGCTAATCTTAGCCATCTCTTCCGACTGACGGACAATTTTGGGATTATTCAGTTCGCCAAGTTATCCCTTCCGGATATCTCATCAGGTTACACTCTTGATGATAACGCGCGCGCACTGATAGTCGCATGCCTTTGTTATGGGGAGTATAAGCAAAAGGAAGAGCTGCGTAAGCGCATAGAAAAGTATCTTGGCTTTATTGAATTTGTCATGGGTAAGGACGGCCGGTTCTGCAATTACGTGCGGCCAGACAGAAAATTAGATACTGCGTTCAATGAAAAGAATAATTTTGATGATGCCAACGGCCGGGCCTTTTGGGCATTAGCAGTGTGCGTCTCGACTGATACGCTCCCGCAGCAAATACTCGATAAAGCTATAGCCCTTCTTAAGAAAAACCTAGAATACTATCGTATGTTTGAGTCCCCACGGTCAGTGGCGTTCCACGTTAAAGGGTTTTGTCTGCTTTTGGAAAATATGCGAGAGTGGCAGGGTCCTGACCTTGCGCAATTGATTATCAGTCATTGCGACAGGCTGGTCTCGTTATACCGCGCGGTTGCTTCCCCGCAGTGGCAGTGGTTTGAGAATTACCTTACCTATTCGAACGCGGTACTGTCGGAGGCGCTTATATTGGGCTATAAACATACGGGAAACAGCGAATATTTTGACATAGGCAGGAAAACATTCGAGTTTCTTATCAGCCAGACTTTTGTCAACCGTATCTACGCGCCGATAGGGCAGGATGGCTGGCATCATAAGACCGGAGAGCGTCGCTATTTTGATCAGCAACCCGAAGATGTGGCGGCAATGATCTGTGCCTTGGCATCGGCGTATACAGTCACGAAAGATGCAAAGTACAATAAGCTTATGCATGAGGCCTTTAATTGGTTTTTAGGGGACAACAGCCTTAAGCAGGTGGTGTATGACCGGACTACCGGCGGTTGCTATGACGGTGTAGGAGAAGGGTATATTAACCTTAATCAGGGTGCAGAATCCACTACCTCGTATCTCCTGGCCAGGCTTACCGTTGCGGCAATGCGCGTTGAATAACCTTACCATCGTATACCCCATACCCGCAGTCAGCACGATTTACTTTTATCATCCTTCATTGGAGTCACCTCTCAAATTTGCCAATAGCTGTATGCGGAGAGGGCGTCCCCTTGTCGAATATTACTGTCCGCCCTTAACGGAGTTGTCTTTTAAATTTCACAAGAACCGTACCCAAAATGGCGATAAATTACCGATGTCCGGGTCTAGAGAGGCGGATATTCATATCTCTTAATTTCTTAGGAAGTTAGGGGATTTTAAGTCAAAAAAGACCAGACAAAACGGCGCGGTGTATATCTATAAGTGAGATATCTTGTTATAATGTATAAGAAAGGATAAGAAAGAAGTGTCGTATTTAAAAGTATGTGTGCTTAGGAGTAGTAGCAGCGGTAATTGCACCGCTATCTGGACGGCGAGATCCGGTATTTTGATTGATTGCGCGGGCATTGGCTTGAAGGAAATCGAAAAAGACTTAAGAGACATTAAACTAGATTCTTCTCAGATCAATGGCATTGTCATAACGCATGGGCATGAAGATCATGTCTGTAAAAATACTTTTAAAATAGCGGGTCGCTACGGGATACCGATCTATATACACCATGATACATACCAAGTCATTAAAAAACGATACGGTGTAAAAAATCATCAATTTAAAATAATGCATCATACGGAGAAACCATTTATAATAAATGATCTAAAGATTATGCCCTTTAAAACGTTCCATAGCGGAGGCTATGTAGGTAAACCGTTTGGTTTTTGCATAGAGTATAAACATAAGGGCTCATGCCGCAAGGTGGGCTTTTTAACAGATACGAGCAAGGTAACCGATAGCATGGTCAGAAAGTTGCATGATTGCAAGTGCCTGATAATTGAATGTAATCATGATACAGAGTTAGCGTGGGAAAAATCTCCAAACCAGTCGACCTGGAAAGAACACCTTAACAACGATGCTGCTATTGAAGCGCTGATAAAGATCAAAAATGGATCTACCGATAGCGTAGCTCTAAAGCACGTCTTTCTGGCGCATATTAGCAAAAGACATAATAAGTCCAGGACTCTTATCAGCCGGATATCAAATGGTATTCGTAAAGAGAATATTACGGGTTGCGATCTAATGTTGACCTACCGCGAAAAAAGGACCCAAGTCAAAGAAATACTATGAAACTCTATGCCGATCAAACAATAGCAAGAGACCCTCTTCCGACACATCTTGACATGAATGATGAATTCAAGGCCGCGTTTGATCTGATGGAGAATACTAGGGAGTGCCTTTTCGTCACAGGTAAGGCTGGTACCGGCAAATCAACCCTCCTGAAGTATTTTAAAGCCAACACGGGTAAAAAGATAATCGTGTTAGCTCCGACAGGTGTTGCGGCGATCAATGTAGGCGGCCAGACCATCCATTCTTTCTTCAGATTACCTCCAAGGATCATTCAAAAGGATACCATAAAGCGCCTCAGGGACAAGAGCCTGGTCGAGAATCTCGACATGGTAATAATAGACGAAGTATCGATGGTCCGGGCGGATATCATGGATGGTATTGACTATGCATTACGCCTCAACCGCGGCAGGATGAAGATACCGTTCGGCGGAGTCCAGATGGTATTTTTCGGAGATCTTTTCCAGCTGTCTCCTGTCGTCGAGAATGAAGCAAAAGAGCTGATGGAAGAGATGTATTCAAGTCCTTATTTTTTTAGCGCTAAAGTGTTTAACGATTGCAATATCAGGTCCATCGAGTTGTCGACTATATATAGACAAAAAGATAGTTCGTTTATGGAGCTCTTAAACAGGGTCAGAAATAAAGAGTATACTAAAGAGGACATGGATACATTAAATAAGAGGGTCCAAAAAGATATAGCGGTTTCTAAGAAAGACGAGACGGTGATTCTGACAACGACGAACAGCTTGGCAAACACAATAAATCAGGATCGCTTATCAAAACTTCCCGGCAAAGAGATAACATATAAGGCTTTGACTTCCGGGAAATTTGAAGAGTCGGCATATCCGACCGACACATCCTTAAAACTCAAAAAAGGAGCGCAGGTAATACTGATAAAAAATGATCCTGGAAAACTTTGGGTGAATGGCACGCTTGCAAAAGTCGTTGCCTTGTCGAACGATTCGATAGTCGTAGATATTAACGGGCGTACATGTGATGTTCCTGTTGTCAAGTGGCAGAAGATCGAGTATAATTACAACGAGGATGAAGACAAGATAGAAGACAAGGTCGTGGGGGCCTTCGCGCAATATCCCATAAAGCTGGCCTGGGCCATAACTATTCATAAGAGCCAGGGCCAGACTTTCGATAAGGTCATAATCGACCTGGGACATGGCGCATTTACACACGGCCAAGTTTATGTCGCATTGTCGAGATGCACTTGCCTGGATGG
>JAUYOH010000122.1 GCA_030695925.1 Candidatus Omnitrophota bacterium | reverse complement strand
TTTGACAGACGTCTTCAAAAGATAAGTTTTGTGGTTAAAATAGAGCTTATCTATGAGAAGTAGCCCGGAGTAGCCTTCAACAAACATGATATTTTCTTTAACCAGAGAACTGTATTCGCCTTTAAAGGGAACCCGAAAGGTATCATTTTTAAGTCTTTCCACAAACTCTCTCCAGGATGAGTCAATCTTCTCAATTAACCCTGATTTCTTTTTTGCTTTGTTTATCAGTTTTGTATCTATCATTTTCTATTTTCCTTTTTTAAGCTTTAAGAGAGGGAGAAATTTCCTCCCTCTCTTTTGGCTTATCGCTTTATCCTGCCTTGACGTATCTTTCAACCTCGATTTCATGACCGTCAAAGGTCTCAGGCAGGTCGTTTGTTGAGGTGACCTCTTCGCCGTCCACCAGAATGGTGAAAGAATCGATGCCCTTTTCCTGAAGGATCCTTGTTAAGGTGTCCTTTACGGGATCTCCTCTTTTAACTTCAACGTCCTCTCCTGCGATCGTTACTTTTACCTTTTCATTCTTCAGTTCATTTAAGTTCATCTTATTTACCTTTCTCCCCGTATAGCCCGATAGGACAGCTTTTATTTTTGTTTCTTCCTAAGCCTGATAGGCCTCGAGAACTCTCTTTTGTAGTTCTTCATTGGCCTCGGCCGTCAGAAACTTGACGGTTTGATAATACTTCCCGTCACCGGCTAGATTAGAAGGCATGGCCGCGAACAGCCCGCCGTCTTTCTTAGCCAGTACCCGTATGCCTTTGATTAAAACTACGTCAGAAACTTTGACGTCTACGAAGGCCTTAAGGGTGCTCTCTTCGTTATTCTCTACTTTGAATAACCTCGCTACTTCGATCATGTTACTCACCTCCTTTCTTGGTTCGTTTTTGCTTCTTCTTTCTTGTTTCATGGAACCCTCCTTTCTTTTTACGCCAAGGATAAAAAGCACAATGAATTTGACCTTGGAACAAGGGCGGTCATTTTCTTAAGGCAGCCCATAAGAAGATGAGAAATTCAGACAGGCAAACTTTTTTAAGGCAACCCATAAAAAAGGCAAACTGCTGGATTTCAGCCTTTTGTCAAGAAAACAGGTATGCCCGAAGGGAACGAGCGAAGAATTGAGCGAAGAGACCTTCCTGGAGTTCTTTGGAAAAATTGAGACTCCCCGAAGGGTCTTGAAAAGATATCAAAGCCCTTTGAGGCAAACCACAAAGGGCTTTGGTAGAGATGAATTTTT
This sequence comes from Candidatus Omnitrophota bacterium, assembly GCA_030695925.1. Taxonomy (GTDB): domain Bacteria; phylum Omnitrophota; class Gorgyraeia; order Pluralincolimonadales; family Pluralincolimonadaceae; genus JAGUXU01. The sequence goes on along the minus strand of JAUYOH010000122.1, from coordinate 165 downwards.
CTAAAGGATTTTCTTGATAAAAGTCAAAACTTGGGCTATTCTTGGCGGATAAAAAGAAAGGAAAGGGTTACGTGAAAGAAGATGAAACAAAAATTAAGGAAGAGGTGAGTTGATTGAAGTAAATTTTGGAAGATCTATTAAATGCAGGGTATTTAATGCATTATA
>JAUYOH010000071.1 GCA_030695925.1 Candidatus Omnitrophota bacterium | reverse complement strand
AGCCAATGCAGTCACGGTGGATCCTAATCTAGCTGAGACTATCGATGGAGCAGCTACTTATGCTTTGTCCGCTCAATGGAAATATGTAACTGCAGTCAGCAATGGGACGAATTGGATAATAACGGCTAATAATTAAAGAGGTATTTTTTGTTTAGGCGAAGTTTTTTAATAACTTTAATAGCGATATCAGTAGTTTTAGGCACCGCATTTTCTGCTTATCCTGCCGGGATTACCATCCCTGCCAGCTCTACGATTAACGTTAATACAGGGATTTTAACTGTTCCCGGAGACGTCGCTATTACTGGGACGTTACAAACTACCTCGGGGACTATAAAAGTAAGCGGCAGCTGGACTAACTCCGGCACATTTACCGCCGGCACTGGCACAGTTGAATTTTACAACAACGCAGTTGCCTCAACGATATCAAAGACCACGAGCTTCTATAATCTGACCTGCACAGCGGTAGGCAAGACGCTGAATTTCGACGCGGAAATACCTACTAACAATTATCGAACGAATATCACCAACTTACTAAATTTTTCAGGAAGTTTAGGCAGCCTAATAACGCTTGCGCGTTCTGGTGGAACTGGCACCGACCAGTGGGCTATTAATCCGGCTGGCAATAAAGGCCTAACACCCGGTTGGACAGTTGCCTATGTAACTGTATCAAATTCTGTAAATCTAAATTCAAATTATATAAATCCCGATACTTCTACCAACGGTGGGAATAACACTAACTGGTTTACGCCTACTTTGGTTAAATTGACGGCTTTTTATGCCATAGGATACTTCGGCAAAGTAGAGATTTATTGGAAGACCGCCTCCGAATATAATAATGCGGGCTTTAACCTTTACGTAAGCGAAAATAAAGAAGGCCCTTACACTAAGTTGAATTCTGCTTTGATTCCTGGGTTAGGTACTTCTACCACAGGAAGGGAATATTCATATACCGATAGCAATGTAGTAAACGGCAGAACTTATTATTATAAATTAGAAGATGTGGAATTTAATGGCCGCACCAAAATGCACGGGCCTGTTAAAGCACATCCCGGATTAGATTCCGATGGAGATGGTATGACTGATGATTGGGAGATTTATTATGGCCTTGACCCATATAATCCTAATGATGCTATGCTCGACCTGGACGGAGATGGGCTCACTAATTTAGAGGAATTTTTACATGGCACAGACCCGACACAAAAAGAGGAACAGGCACAGAAAGGAGTACGTATAATCAGTTCGGATGAATCAGGCATAACCTTTGAACTCGTAACAGCAGAATTTAAGGCGACTCCTAAAAAGATAGGCAGAGTTACATATCAGGTTCTTGAAATTCCCGGATATGAGCACGGATATACCAATGAACCGGGAAAACCCCAGATGCCGCTCAAGTCGGTTCTATTAGGCATTCCGCAAGGCGTATCTTGCGCCATTATGGATCTGGATTTTGATGTAGTCGAACTACCCGGCTACAATATCTATCCTGTCAGAAGTCCCCGCCTTATCGAGGACTTAAGGAAAACAATGATTGACAAAGAAAATTTGAAAGCGAAAAAACCCGAGTCCAAAAAGATAGAATCGTATCTCATAATAGACAAGAAATTTTATTCTACGGATGAGTATTATCCTGTTGATATAGTCAGCCTCGGGTTTGTGGGAGATATGAGAGGTCAAAGAGCGGCTTGCGTGAACATCTCTCCCTTGACTTTTAATCCAGCTCGTCATAACTTAAAATTTTATAAAAGGATAAGGGTCAAACTGCAATTTAGTGCTACCGAAGTTAACCCGCCGATAGAGCCGCCCCGGCTCTTGCCCGGTAAGCATTCTAAGGTAAAGGTATACACCACAAAAGAAGGGTTGCACCGGATAGGATGGGATGAACTTTGGAATGCTAATTTTTACGATATAATGCGGTTAGATCCGCGCAAGATAAGGTGTTATAATAAAGGGAAAGAAATAGCCCTGCGTATCGTCGGGGAAGAAGACGGGATATTCAATCGTTATGACTATATTGAATTTTATGCCCAAGCCAGTAATTCAAAATATTCAAAAGAGAACGTCTATTGGCTCACCTACGCTCAGGGAAAGGGATTGAGGATGGAGGATGTGCCTGCCAGCACTGATGATCCAGCGGAGGTTCCTGATAGATTCAGAGCCGCAACGCACTTAGAGAAGAACGATTTTTATTGGGGCGAGCGCAAAGGTCCCGAAGATATTGACCGCTGGTTTTGGAATAGCTACGTCTGGGGAGGAGCGCAGGTTAATTACCCGATAGTTCTTAAAGATATAAATCTCCTCCATCCCGAAGATGAGGCGAGAATGAAAATTGCCTATTATGCCCTATTTGACGTCGACCATCATACATCGACCTATCTAAATAACGGGCTTATTGATGATGTGTCATGGAATGGTCAAGATGAACATGTGGTAGAAATAAATGTGCCGCAGGGCGTTCTTATCGAGGGCGACAACACTATAACTATAGCGGCGCAACTTGCTCCGGGGGTAGGATATGACCTGCTTGTGCCAAACTACTTTGAGGTGGAATATTGGCGGAATTTTGTCGCGGACGACGATGCCTTAAATTTTTCTTATAAATCAGTTAACGGCGGCGTGACCGAATTTAATATATCTGGGTTTACAAAAGATAATGTGGAATTATTTGATATAACCGAGCCGGCAACGGTTAAATATGTTACCGGATTTGAGGTTGTATTTCAATCAAATGGTTTATATTCGTTAATATTTAGATACGATTTTAAACCGGATGAGGAAAAGAGGTTCCTCGCCTTAACCCCAGATAAAGCAAATTTAGCCGAACGCCTAAAAGTCGATGCGCCTTCAAACCTGTCTTCATCAGAAAACAAGGCCGACTATATAATAATTTCATACGGGGCCTTTAAAAATAACCTCTACCCCCTTGAGAAATTGTATAGAAATAAAAGGCTAAACGTTAGCGTAGTCGACGTTGAGGATGTATACGATGAATTTAATTACGGCCTTATGAGTCCGTATGCAATAAAAGATTTCTTAAGATATGCCTATAATAGATGGCGGCATCCGGTGCCTACGTATGTGCTTTTGGTCGGCGACGCAAATTACGATTATAGGGATTATCTGGGTTCCGGAAAAATAAACTATGTCCCAGCCTACCTCTTACCTAACACGCCGTATTTGGGCGAGACCGCTTCGGATAACTGGTTTGTATGCCTGGACCCGCCGCAACTTATTGACGGGCAAGTTCAAGATGATATATTGCCGGATATGTTCATCGGCAGAATCCCCGCAAGAAACAAAGACGAAGTCAATAATGTAGTCAGAAAAATCGTGGCTTATGCCAATCTGCTTTCCAAGGAATACAGTAGAAAAGTCACTCTTGCGGCAGATGATGAGAGGCTCTTTGAACAGATCTCAGATAATCTGGTACAGTATCTACCCAAGAAGATAATTCCGATAAAATTATACCTTTCCAGTTATACAAATTATTCACAGTTTACTCAGGGCCTAATAAATAATATAAATAATGGCACGATTTTACTAAATTACGTAGGACACGGTTCAACCAACCTTTGGACCCAAGAGGGGTTATTTAATACGGATACGGTTGGCTTGTTAAATAACTACCGCAAGTATCCCTTTGTCGTCTCCTTTGATTGCCTGGATGGTTATTTCCTGAATTTGGACGAGGGATTTGAATCTTTGGCAGAGGTATTTTTAAGGAGAAGAGATGCCGGCGCAATCGCCTGTTTTTCTCCTACAGGTATGGGCATACCGGAAGGACATCGAGCCTTAAGTGAAGAATTATTTAAGTCGATTTTTGTGGACGGTAACTACAGGCTTGGCCCCGCCACAACCAAAGCGAAGATCAACTTTTTTTCTAATACAGGAGGACAGTATAAAGACCTAATACAGACCTATACTCTCTTTGGAGACCCGGCCTTGTCTTTAAATATAGAGAGGAATATAAAAGTTAAAAAAATAGAACTACTATCTGATAATAAACAGCCTTCGCTGTCTACATCAGCAGATGGTTTTGCGAATATCCTTCGGGAAGTTTTGGCAAACGTTGAAGATAGTGAAAGATGGAAAGACGGCTCTAAAGAATCTAAGGGGCCGGAAGACTAAGATTTTTCTAAGGAGAGATGAAAAGAAAACTCAGGATAGAGGTTGCCAACCACATAGTAGGCCTCAACATCGATGAAGAACGCCATGCATCTTTTATAAAAGACGTCCTTGAAGCATATGATACATTTCTTTCTGATAATGAGCCGATGCTTTCTATTGATGTAGAGTTAACTTGCGACGCGCCGCCGGAATATTTTCCTTTTTCAAGGCTTGTTTTTGAAGATGATACTATGATCATAGAGGATGACTGTCTTTTAGGCAGTTTAGATTTCTCAAAAAGATGCGGCCGGATAAAATTAAATCCCCTAAATCCCTTGTATCCGTTGGGCACATTCCTAAGGAATATTTATACGTTTTTGGTGGTTCTGGAGGATAAGGGAATAGCCCTGCACGCAGTGGGCGTATTGGAAGAGGAAGAGGCATACGTGTTTATCGGTCCGTCTAACGCGGGCAAGTCCACGGTGGCGAGCTTATCCCCGGGCAAGGTTATCTTAAGCGACGACCTGATACTTGCCAAAAAAGTTGACGGTGAATTTAAAGTTTTTCCTACTCCGGCTTGGGGCGATAGGCAAATAGGACCGAGGCAGAACAGGCCTTATCGGATAAAGAGTTTATTTAAATTAATAAAAGACAAGACGGTGTATCTGGAGGGATTTTCACCCGCCTATGCTTTGGCGAATATATTTACCGTACCTCACATACCGGCTGAATTGATTCCCGAAGACGGATTACTGACAACATTTTCGGAACTTTTATCCGTTGTGCCTTGTTATGGGTTGCATTTCCTGCCGGAGCCGTCGTTCTGGCATTATATAGAAGGGCTTAAATCTGAAATAGCGTTCTCAAAGAGAGAGAGCTGACCATGGATATGAAGACAAAGATACCGATCAAATCCGACAAGACCGCTTCAAGGATCATAGACGGAGAGGCCGTTATCGTCCTTTTAGACAAACAGGAGACTATCGTTTTGAGCGATGTCGGTTCGCGCATATGGGAGATCATGGACGGCAAGAGGAATATCGATGAAATCAGCGGCGCAATCATATCGGAATTCGATGCCACGTATGAAGAGACATTGAAAGACATTACCGAGTTCATCGAAGATATGATACAAAGAGGAGCGGTAGAGGTCAAATAAGATGAGAGAGGTTGATACAGCCCAGGACCAGTATTTAAGGATATACCGTAAGACGATGGATAATTTTGTTTGTTTCTCGGCCCATTGGGAATTGACCTATAAATGCAATTTGAGATGCAGGCATTGCTACGCCTCCGGAATGGAAGACAGGCAGGAATTTTCTTATGAAAAGGCAAAATCTATCATAGATGAGCTCAAAAATATGGGTTGTCTCTATCTTATCTTTAGCGGGGGCGAGGTTTTGATGAGGGATGATTTTTTTGATATCGCGTCATATGCGAGAGAACAGGGTTTCGCCCTGCGGCTGATGACTAACGCCACCTTGATCGACGAAGCTGTTAGCGAGAAAATAGCGTCTCTCTATCCTTTAGCGGTTGAGACGAGTATATATGCCGCTGATAAGGATTTGCACGATGCCATCACTTCTTTCGCTGGTTCTTTCGATAAGACAATAAAAGCAGTGAGGCTTCTTAAGAAAAGGAATATAAAAGTCGTCCTTAAATTTCTTATTATGAACGACAATATTGAAAAGTTTAGAGCTGTTAAGTCATTAGCAGAGGAAATCGGCGCGGATTTTGTATTTGATTTTTGCGTCGTGGGCAGAAACAACGGCTCGAGAGGCCCCTTAAGATATAGGCTCAATGAGGAGAAGATCAAAGATTTCTTTGTATCAAACAATATCCCTCTAAATAAAAGAGAGGCCGATGATGAGGCGCTTCTTTGTATCGCCGGCTTTAATAATATTTTTATTACGCCCTATCTCGATGTTTATCCCTGTATTGGATTGAACGTAAAATTAGGCAACCTCCATGAAAAGGACCTTAAGGATATATGGTGTTCCTCGGAGGAATTAAATTTTATAAGAAATATAAAACTACCTGACCTCCCGAAATGTAAGAGATGCGACCTTGTGCAATTTTGTTTTAGATGTTCCGGAATAGCGCTTGTCGAAGATGGCGATATTTTTGGACCGTCAAATTTTGATTGTTCGGTCGCTAAAGCAGTAGGTGAAATTGTAGCGGAAAGAGAGGAGTTGATAAACAATGGAAAATAGCCCGTGTAAAGACAAGAAGAAGCCATACCGCAAGCCGGCTGTCATTTTTTCTAAGAGGATAGAGGTGATATCTACAGTTTGTAATACAGCCAGAGGAGGTTCTACCGGCTGTAGAAAAACAACCCCTTGCGTTCGTCTTCTTTCATAAATAAAGGTTGGATTAAGATGACAGATGTAATGATGTATGGACGAAAATCATTCTCTATCATAAGAGAAGTCATAACTCGTGAAGAATCTGCGATGAAATTGTATGCGAGAGGAAATAGCATGGGCCCGCTAATAAAGGAAGGAGATATCGTAGTTATAAGGCCCAGCACATTCAAAGAGATTAGGATCGGTGATATAGCTGTGTTTGGTGTTAAAGGAAAGCTATGTGCCCACAGGCTTATAATGAAACGTGCTAAAGGTGATCGTTACATCTTCGTTACGAAATCAGACAAGACCTTTATGGCTGATGCGCCTTTCGGGCATAAAAATTTATTCGGCAGGGTATCCCGTATTCAAAAAGGGACGCTAACTTTAAACCTGGAATCATTTTTTTGGACCTTCCTCAATCGCATCATGGGGTTATATCATTTAATACTGTGCCAGGCTGCCATCCATCTTGGCCTTCTTTACGCTGTATTTAAAGAAGGCGATACTTAATGGAATGAGCAGAATGGAGAATAGTAACAGAAACCCTATCTCTTTGGCGAGTTGCGCTATAGAATAGCCCTTATAAATTGATAACTCCATAGCCCGGATAGCGTAAGTTATGGGAAAAAATTTCGCCAGAAATTGTAACCACCCCGGCAATACGGTAACGGGGAAATAGACCCCGCCTATTAAACCCTCGATGCTATTTATTATCCAACCCAAAGGATTCCCGCGCTTGAAGACCATAATAAAACTTGCGGATATTATCCCTAAACCGCTAAAGGAAGCAACGGTCAAAAGTAGAGTCACAAGAGCGGATAATATATTTAGATTGGTAAAGTCTATTTTAAATAAAAAGATTCCCAGGGCGATATAGATAACCATATCTATAGTCGCGAAGATCAGGTTCCACAGGGCCATAGAGAATAATATGGTTGATATCCTGGTGGGAGTCAAGAGGATCGCTTCTAAAGTTCCCTGTGTTTGTTCAGACTGTATTCGATTTGAAAAAGAACCCAACCCAATGCCGACATAACTGAAAAACGCCATACCTAATAAAACATAGGAAAAATAATTCACGCCAAATTCTTCCAAATGGCCAACCAGCCTCTGGCCGAATAATTTATCGATAAAGAAATAACCCAGCAGGCTTATTAGGACCCCAAAGATATTGGCAAGAAAAGCCAATTTATAACTGGACTCGATAAGAAAGTCTTTCTTTATGAAGGCCAGCGGTCTTTTCCACATCTTACGACCCCATAGTCAGTTTCACGAATATCTCACCCAGCGTAGCGGTGAAATTGCCTGTTTGCTTGCGCAATTGTTCTAACGTCCCCATGGCGCGGAGTTTTCCTTTATTCAATATCATAAATAAGTCACAAAAATTTAAAGCTTCATCCATATGGTGGGTAGCAAGTATTACGGTTTTGCTTTGCGCTTTTACTAAAATTTCTTTAATGAAGTACCTTAAGTTTAAGGCGGTGGCGTAATCGAGGCTTTTGGTTGGTTCATCTAATAATAGGAGTTCCGGATTATGAAGCAACCCCCTCATTAATGCGAAGCGTCTTTTCATACCTGTTGAGTACGAATCGAACCTTTTATCCGCGTAATCGACCGCAAATAATTCCGACAGTTCATCTATTCTGGATTTAGCGGTTTTTCTGTCGAGTCCATACAGAGCGGCAAAAAATTCCAAATTTTGCCTGCCTGTAAGACGCCAGTAGAAACTCCTTTCTTCTTCAGCCACTAATCCGACGGACATTTTTATCTTCTCTTCAAGATTGGAGCCATTGAAGAATACAGCGCCCTTGTTAGGCAGGAGGAGCGTAGCGATTATCTTTAAAAGGGTGGTCTTGCCCGCTCCGTTTGGTCCGAGCACGCCGAGTATTTTCCCCCTCTCAAGGCAGAAGGAAACATCCTCGAGCGCCCTGACCGGTATCCCGCGCTTGAAATCGAGCTTGATTAATTTACTGAAAGAGAGGGGAGGGGTAAAATCTTTGGTTACCCTGTCTACTTCTAATATATGTCTCATCCGATTAGGTTTTCATTTCGCCTTTGACTAATATACTACAATAAAAAACAATTGACAATTGATTTATTGCATTAGAAAGTTATTGAAAAAATGGGGGAATGCTGTTATAATAGCCCCTGAGATGAAAGATAAAAATAAGTTTATTGTAGTAAGCTTTATCCTTTACCTTCTCGCCTTTTTACCCGCCCCTATCTTTTCTGAGGAGGGACAAGCCCAAAGCGGAAATAAAGGTTATCTCGCGGGGGGCCCTAAAGAAACAGAACCGTCCCCAATTGTAGATGAGGAATTTTGGACGAGGCCTTTGGAATATTACATAGGCACGGGCGATGTTATCGAAATTTCAGTGTGGGACATTAGCGAACTTTCCAAAGAAATAACAGTCCGTCCGGATGGGAAAATTTCATATCCATTGATAGGTGAGGTCGATGTCTATGGATTAAGTATGAGTCAATTGGACGACGAGTTGACAAAAAGATTTTCCGTTTATATCAGGCATCCACAAGTTACAGCTATCCTTAAAAAATTTGAGGGCAAGAGCGTATTTGTATTAGGTGAAGTTAGGAGTCCGGGTATTTATAAGTATGGCGGACAAATGCGGCTTATAGAGGTTATCAGCGCGGCGGGCGGGTTTACTCTTAATGCGGCTCCAAGAAGCGTACTAGTGATACGGGGGGATATTGTGAGGAATAAAAATCCACAGCTTATAAAAATCGATGCGGCATCTATCTATTCAAAAGCAAGGTTAGGGAACAATATTTTACTGCAGCCGAATGACATCATTTTTGTCTCCCGCTCATTCATAGCAAACGCGACAGATTTTTTCACAAAGATAAGTACGCCGTTGACCACATATCTTTTGACTAAAACCATCCTCAACCCATAGAATGATTTTAGATGAATTAGCAAAAAGGGCGCAGGACGAAGGTATTTCCGCCCTTTTGTATTACGGCATTAAAGGCACAAGCCTTTTAGGCTCGTTACCGTCTAAATTTATTTTAGAATTGGCCCGCCATTATTATAATAACGCGTCTTTCAATTTATTTGCTCAAAAGAAATTAAACGAAGTTTTAGCTGCTTTTGAAACGGCAGGAATCGATGCGATAGTCTTAAAAGGCCTCGCACTGATGGATACGGTATATCCTAATATAGCCATACGCCCCATAACCGATATTGACCTTTTAATTAAAGAAAGTGATTTTCCATACGCGAAAAATAAGTTAAACGAATTAGGCTACGCTTGTGAAGAATATTGTCAGGAGGATTTCTATAACGGCGAAATGGCCATTGACATCCATTCGAGCATATTAAATTCGGTCAGGGTAAAGAGCCGGTATAAAACCTGCAAAATCGATAACGCTGAGTTATGGAGAGATTCTGATTTCATAACTTTGAATGGAAGAAAGATCAGAGTCCTCTCGCCCGAGGACCAGTTGATTTCGCTCTGTTTGCATCTATTTTATCACCACGGCCTGAAAAGGCTGATTTGGTTTGTGGATATTTACGCCTTATTAAACACGCATGAAAACGTATTTGATTGGGCCAGGTTTTTGGATAAATGTTGTAGATTTAAGATCAAAAGTCCTGTTTATTATTGTCTTTTGGCCGCCGAAATAAAACTTAAGATCAAGGTCCCGCAAGAGGTTTTGGAAAAACTAAAGCCACCGAGCGAGAGCATCTTAACGAGGAAGATTTTAGATTTAGCGATGCATAAAGATATATCCGAAAAGGTAAGGTTCTATTTTATTTTATTATCTTTAGAAAAGTTTAAGGATAAGCTTTTGTACTTATTCGAGATTATCCTGCCGCGCCCAAACGTTTTGAGGGCCGTTTATCTGCCGGGGTATTCGCTTCCGCGCCTTTATCTCCTTCATTTTAAAGCGATTTTCGTTGAATCTTCCAAAGCAATGAGTTCGCTGCTATTTCCCATTTGACACCTCGCTGTAAATATTATATAATCAATACTAACTTCATGAAAATAAACGAGTTCTGTTAAGGAGTATTAATGCCGCAGTATGAATTAAACCTGCGCGACTATTGGGTAATTTTACGAAAAAGAAAAGCGGTAATTTTTCTTACTTTTAGCGTCGTTTTTATTCTAACCTTCATTTACACCATCTTTCAAGAACCCGTCTATAACGCCTCTGCCACAGTTAGCGTTACAGAAAAGAAGACCCTCGGAAAGTTATTGACGGAGGTATTTGTTGTTTCTCCGGGCGATCCACTTCTTTCCCGATCGAGGATTATAAAAAGCAAGCTGGTTGCAGAAGCCGTGGTCAAGGAATTGAATTTAGCGGGCGCTCAACCAACCGAAGCAGAGATAAAAAGGACATCTTCAGAAGTGCAGGCGTCCATCTCAACGGAAATCATACCTAATACAAATCTCATCCGTATCGACGTTGTTCATAGAGACCCGCGAAAGGCCGTTGCGATTGCTAACGCAGTCGCCAAGGCATTTATCGTCGAGGACTTAAAAGAGAAGAATAAACAAGCTCGCTCAGTGCGCGAATTTGTTGAGAGTAGAATGGGAGAAATTAAAGAGAGGTTGAAAACGTCCGAAGTTGCCTTGATGGAATTTAGAAGAAAGGAATCAGCGGCAGGAATTGCGGTCCCGCTTCAAAATAAATTGATAGAACTTGAAAGCAAAAGGGCAGAATCGCTTTTAACATATACCGAACTTCATCCTGACATCATAAAATTGAATGAGCAAATTCAAGGGATAAAGGAACGACTTGAGAAGATGTCCGAAAAGGAACTTGAATTTGCGCGGCTGACACGAGAATTCGAGATGAACGAAAAGGCATACAGAGAATTGGAGGATAGATATCGCGAAGCGCAGTTCGCTGAGGCAGAGGAGGTATCGGATGTTAGTATAGTCGACCCTGCAAGCGTGCCAACGCGTCCTGTAAAGCCGAATCGCGTATTAAATTTGCTGATGGGGATAATCGTAGGCCTGACCTTGAGTCTTGTTTCAGCTTTTGTTACGGAACATTTAGATACCTCGTTAGGAACTATAGAAGATGTCGAAAGCGTGATTAAGTTACCGGTGTTGGGAGTGATTCCTCGCTTACCGATTAAAGATGAAAGAAAAAAGAGCTTCAGAGAGAGAGTTTCAATAATAAAACAAGTTGAGGAACAAGATAGATTATCGCAACTGAAACAACAACTGATTATAAATTATCCGCATAAATCTCCGATTATCGAGGCATACCAAATTTTGTATACGAATATACAAATAAAAGTCTTTGGCGGCGAGCTTAAAGGAAAGAATTTATTATTAACAAGCGCGGGTCCCAATGAAGGCAAATCGATAACAGCCGCAAACCTAAGTCTCACGATGGCGCAGATGGGTAAAAGAGTTCTTCTAATCGACGCTGACTTCAGGCGTTCCATGATCCATAAGATTTTCGGATTTAAAGATAAAAAACCCGGCCTTGCTGATATTCTGCTGGGCACTGCGGCGGAAAATTCGATAAGGAATTTGACCGATTTTCTTTTAGGCTTGGGCTGGGACGAGGCATTAAAAATTCCCGGAATAGATAATTTAAATATTTTGACCGCCGGTTCAACCGTTCTAAACCCGGCTGAAATTCTCGGTTCACAAAATATGGTTAATTTTCTTAAGAAGATGAGGGACAGGTATGACGTGGTATTATTGGATTCCCCGCCGGTTCTGGCGGTCAGTGACCCGTCCGTGCTTGCGCCAAATGTAAATGCGGTGATTTTACTTTATGAGGCGGGGAAAATTTCCAGGAGCGCGCTTCATCGGGCAAAAGTACAGTTGGAATCCGTAAAGGCGGCCGTCAAAGGTGTAGTCTTAAATAATATCTCACCTGAAGTGGAGATATATTCAAGTTATTATTATCACTATAAACCTCATGAAGGGCAGCTCGATCAGGGCGTCAAACAGATATGATGCTCTTCTTATTGACGTTGGTTTTGCTTGTATTTTTTGCCTTTTCGATTGGCCTCGTTTTCCGCGTAAGGTATCCCTAAGGAAGAAAAGGGGGTATTTTTAATTGGGTGAGTTTCTTATTCCACTCATAGTATTAGTTTGTTTATTTGTCGGCGTCCTTGTCCTGATAAATACCGATGCCGCGATAATATTGCTTATCTTTTCTATGCTCCTCTCGCCCGAGTTAAATGTAGCGCAGGTCCCCCAACGGGCGGTAGTCATCAGGTTCGACGATATATTACTTGGCGTGGTCTTCTTAACCTGGCTGGCAAAGATGGCTATGAATAAACAATTGGGCCTGTTAAAAAATACCCCCTTGAACCTGCCGATCGCGGTTTATGTGACAATTTCTATTCTTTCAACGGCGTGGGGCATCGCGGGCGGCTGGATCTTTCCGAATAAAAGTTTCTTTTATTTGTTAAAATATTTTGAGTATTTTTTATTGTATTATATGATTTCCAATATGATAAGAAGCAGAGAACAGATAAAGGCGCTTGTCTTTGTATTTTTGTTGACTGCGTTTATAATCTGTATCTGCGCCTGGGCTCAGTTCGGAACGGAAGCAAGGGTTTCAGCTCCGTTTGAGGGGGAGTCCGAGCCGAATACCCTTTCTGGATATCTATTGATAATAATGGCCCTATGTTGGGGGCTAATCTTATGTTTGAAACGGTTTGGCGCGCGCCTCTTACTTTTAGGCCTATTCTTTTTTGCTCTTCCGCCTTTTTTTCACACACTTTCAAGAGGCGCTTGGCTCGGATTGCTGCCGATGGCGATTGCGCTTACCGTGTTACACAGACAAAAGAGCCCTATTCTTGCGGTTCTTTTGGCCGCTATTATTTTAGCGGTTCCAATAGTTTTGCCCGACTTCGTAAAACACAGGATAGAAGAGACTTTTGTACCCGATGCGATAACGAAGGAATATGAAGTGGCTGGAAAAAAATTGCCGGTGGCTTTAGAGGGTTCAGCTATGTTGAGGATAGTAAGTTGGGAATGGGTTATCACCGATAGGTTTCCCAAGAAGCCCTTCCTTGGCTGGGGCGTAACAGGTGTGGGGTTTATCGATAGTAACTATTTTCTTATGCTGGGCGAGATCGGCTTTTTTGGCATAGCGGTTTTCTTCTGGATTCTGTCGACGATTTTCAGACAGGCATACTGGAATTTTCAAAATATAGAGGATGATTTTTACAAAGGTTTAAGTTTGGGTTTACTTGTTTGTCTAGTGGGACTTATGGTTCAGGCGTTGACCGCAAATACCTTTATCATTGTGCGCATAATGGGGCCATTCTGGTTTTTAACGGCTGTGGTTATGGTGTTGCCCCGGGTGGCTGAGGAAAAGGGAAGATAAAGATAAATGGCGGCTAAAATAGAACAAAGTCTGTCACAAAAGATAGTCAGAAACACTATTTTTAATGCCGTTGGCCGTTTTTGGGGGATCTTAGTTGCTTTATTTTTGACCCCGTACATTATCCATCATATCGGTATCGAAAGATTTGGAATCCTGGCAATTGTAGGGGCGATAACCGGTTATTTTGGTTTGTTTGATTTTGGAATCGGGACCTCATTTGTAAAATACATCGCTGAATTTTACGCAAAAAAAGAGTATAAAAAAATAAATCAGGTCGTCAACACCGGTTTTATCTTTTATTCAGTATTTGCAATACTGATTATTATTTTGGCCTTTTTTATTATTAATCCGATACTTACCCTTTTTAAAATCCCCGCCCATCTATATGATGAA
>JAUYOH010000070.1 GCA_030695925.1 Candidatus Omnitrophota bacterium | reverse complement strand
TTTTTGTTTTCATGGTAATCTTGAAAATCTTGGTAATTTAGACACATCCTGTCACGTTCTGTCACGCTGCCCCTACCCTATCATTCCCACGCCACCCACTGTCATGCCCGCCCTCTCTATCGTCATTCCCGCGAAAGCGGGAATCCATAAATCCGTCATTGCGAGGAGGCCCGAAGGGCCGACGAAGCAATCTCAAGAGGCTCCATGAAAGGCTACCAATTCCTCGAAAACGACTTTTTTGAGCTCTGCAAGACCCGCAACGTTCGTCCAATGCCAATGCTTCTGTATATTTATCTTAGGGGCCTTTATTGCAGGTTCCAAAAGCCCATCTTCTTCTGGACCGATAAGACCACCTGCGAGCATCTAGGCATTACTCAGAACACTCTCTCTTCTGCCCGCTTAGATCTTCAAGAGCGGGGCCTGTTAAAATTTAAAAGCGGAATAGGCAGAACCCCTTCCGAATATACCATGCTTGGGTCAATTTTATTGCCGGGCCTGAGTGTATCAAAAATTGCTGCTCAGAGTCGCAGGTTTCAAGCACGCAAGAGTATCAAAAATTGCGACACCTATACTACGATCAAAGAAAGATTAAAGAATAAAGTAGGGTTTGAAGTATTTAAGGGCATTTCCGAAGAGGACAAGGCCTTCTTAAGGAACGGAGGGCTTTATGATTAGCATGCGGAACCTGATAAAATTTGTATTGGAGGATAGATCATACCTATGGATCGACGTTGTCTTAATAAAGGAAGCTCCAAAGGCTATTTTAATTATGTTTGATGGCCGGAAAACATGGATTCCGAAAGCTTGGCTCTGCCGTATCAAGCGCAATAAAGGTCACCACGTCATTGCGAGTCCGTCAAGGGCGAGCGAAGCCCACCTGCTTGCTATTGATTCTCTTGCAGTCGGGCAAACAATTTCTATACAACTATCAGAATACCATTGGGTTACGAAAATTAGTTAAAACTATTTTAAAATAATTGCAATAATTTGACCATTTTTTCCGTCTTATAGTATAGGGGAACATGCTGTCTCCCTAGGGGGCAAAAACAGAAAAGGAGGCGCATTGTGACAGAAAAGGAGTTTTGGGTGTTTTTTGAAAAGTCTCTCATAAAAAACAGGGTCCCGCAATTATTCAGTTGTATGGATAATGGCAACAAGATTACAAAAAACATTGTTGTGGAAATGGGCGAGCTTATTATGGTTCCAAGAGTACCGCTTCGAGCAAAAGAAATAATGTTGATGACTTTAGCGCATCATCCTTCGAAAGAGGCGCTGCAGGCTCTTACCAGATATAATAAAAATCCGGACAAAGGCCTGGAGCATACCGCTCGTTTCGCTCTCGAAGAATGCGAATGGTGGAATGAGTAGTCCGCGCGAAGGATAAATTGGCTTGAATATAACCAAGCAAGGGGGTAAGATATGAACGGTTATAATAATGGTAGCGTAAACGATTCACAGCAAATAAGCGAGGATATAATGGCGCATTCCTACAAACATATCATATCTAAGATAGGGTTCGATCCTTTCTACGGCACCAATGACGGCAAAGCTACCATTTTTAAGGCTGATTGCCGTACTGTCATGGATTCTATTCCGTCAGGCTCGGTCAATATGATCTTCGCTGATCCGCCTTATTTTCTCTCTAATGGAGGTATGTCCTGTCATGCAGGTAAGCGCGTTTCTGTAAATAAAGGCGAGTGGGATAAGTCTAGGGGTATAGAGGAAACGCATAAGTTCAATATGGAATGGCTTAAAAAATGCCAGAATATATTGACCGACAACGGCACAATATGGGTTAGCGGTACATCGCATGTGATTTTTTCGATAGGCTTCGCTATGCAGCAGCTGGGGTTTAAGATTCTCAATGATATAGCATGGTTTAAAATAAATCCTCCGCCTAATCTATCCTGCCGATATTTTACACATGCAACAGAAACCATAATTTGGGCGGCAAAAAATAAAGAGAGCAGGCACTATTTCAATTACCATTTAATGCGTAAAATGAACAATAACAAACAGATGCAGTCTCTATGGTCCATCACCGCCCCTAAACAGGAAGAAAAGATATATGGCAAGCACCCCACCCAAAAACCAGTTTCTCTCTTAGAGCGCATAGTCCTTGCCTCAACTGAAAAGAATAACATCATTCTCGATCCTTTTGCCGGCTCCTCCACAACAGGCGTTGCCGCATACCGCCTCGGAAGATATTTTATAGGAATAGATAATAATAAAGAGTACGTGGATCTTTCTGTAAAGCGACTGAGTTTTGAACAGCGAAATAAGCATCCGGTAAAAGAAGAAATAAATAAGGCCGAGAAAGACATTGATAGACTTATAGCTGTATAAACCGGGAAAAATATTCATGAAAAATATTTGTAACTTACAATTTGCAAAACTCCCCTTCAGGGTGTAAACTTACCTAATATGAGAATGCCAATGAAGACTCTGAGTAGCTAGGAAAGGCGGCGAATCTTTGGGAACATCCACTCTTAATAACAAAACTAGTCTTAAAAGCAGCTCTAACCTCGGGGTTAAGATATACAGAAGCATCTCCGAGGTCAATGAGGGCGAGTGGGATGCCATTGTAGGCGAAGATCGGATATTCTGCACGTACAGATATCTCAAGGCGTTAGAGAGATCGGGCATGAACGAGGGCAAGTGCTACTACGTCGTCGTCTATGACGGCAGCAAGATCGTCGCGCATGCTTCGGTTTACTCCATCAGCACGGAGTTGGACGTATTCGCCCAGGGAGCCATAAAAAAAATAATCGGTATCGTCAGGCGCAAATGGAAGAACTTTTTTGTCCTGCGGTCTCTCGAATGCGGGCCGCCCATAGCGCTGGGGAGGGTTGTATCGTTCAAGGACGGCGCAGATCGCGCCGAGACCTTAGGGCTCCTCTGTCAGGGGATGGAAAGCATCGCAAAAGAACTCGGCATAAAATTTCTTCTCTTCCGCGATTTTTATGACGATGAAACCCAGATCTGCGGCCTCCTAAAAGAGCGCGGATATGAGAAGATCCACAATCTGCCGAAGGCCGAGATCCGGGTCAGATGGAAGAGCTTTGATGAGTACCTGAACTCCATGCGCAGCAACTACAGGTGCAAGATCGTCAAATCCATGGACAAGTGCGCCAAGGCGAATGTGTCTATACGGGCGCTGAAAAATCCTTTGGAAAATTCGCGCGACCTGAAACGATTGTACGATAACGTTTCTCATCAGGCTAAAGAGATCAAACGGGAACAGGTGTCCGAAATATTTTTTCAGGACATTGACAAGTATCTTGGCGAAGAAGCCGTCATACTTGCGGCGTCGAAGGATGAAAAGCTCATTGGCTTTATGCTTGCGCTCTTTAATGGTAAGGAGCTTATCTCGGCGCTTCTCGGCCTGGATTATGATTATAATCGGGAGTACTATGTATATTTCAATCTCTTCTACAGAACCATAGAATTGGCCGTTGAAAAAGGCATGGGAAAGATCGATATGGGCATTACCACCCTCGACCCAAAAAAAGATATGGGCTCCGACATAGTCGCCTTGAATATGTATATGAAACACTCCAACCCGCTCCTCAATAAAATCATTCCCACGCTATTTGACATGATAACTCCGCCTGATACCACAGGCCCAAGAAATGTCTTTAAAGAGAAATAATTTGCTGAAAAGAGCAATAAAATCCAATTTATTCCAGATTTTTTACTTCTTAACAAATAATCATAACTTATTTTCTATGAACTAGTTATGAATGTTATATATAATATAAATTGACGTTTTATATAAAAATATCTTGACTAAAGTCAATTTATATGCTACACTTTAGATGTACAGTTGGGAAGGGGAGATAAAAATGAAAAAAATAATCCTTATAGCGCTAGTTCTGGTCCACCTCTTATCAGTGAGCTGTTTCGCTGGGGATGGATCGCTGAATATCCCCTCTTATGTGAAGAGCCCTGAAGACGTGGCGAGATGGTTCTCGCATGATTTCAAATACCAGTTAATGATACCCAAAACACCGCAAACTCCGGAAGAGATGTTATCCTCAAAAGGCGGGGACTGCGATGATTTTGCCGCTTTAGCTTCCGAAGCCCTGAAGCGCATGGGAATATCCAGTTCCGTTGTGGCTATAATGCTGAACGATTGGGAGTTTGCGCACGCGGTATGCATCTGGAAAGAAAAAGACGGCACATACAGCTTTATTTCGAATCAGGAGATACGCCGTACCGGAGAAAATACCATGGACGGGGCCATTAAAAAGTTTTATCCGGCCGCCAAAAAAATATTGGTAAATTTTGACAGGCTGCAACAGCGTAAATATATAAGTTAGATCCTTCAAAGATATCTATCAAGAAGCGGACGCGGCAATGTTTCACTGAGGTAGTGACAGAAGAAACAGTGGTTCGATGTCTTGCCCGGAAAGCGTACTCCGAGGCCCTCCAGGTGTTCTCTTATCGGATGAAGCCCTGAGCTGAATATAGAGGAGATAAACCGGTTTTCTCGCGCGTTACGTATAAGCTCTTCCGGAGAATCCCGTTTTATCGAGCCGATCGTCAGTATATCAGCGTCCGCGCCATAACCGCAGCATGGTTTCACTGTCCCATCGGGAAGCACAAATAAGACGTTTCCCGGCCCCTTACAAAGATCGTCTTTGAACCATCTTCCGTCCCAACCATTTTTCAACCCGGACGCCTTACCTACAGGTGATAGGCCTATATAGGATATCCTGACAAAAAGGTTCTCGTTCTTTATGGCGACTGGTATTCCATTAGCCGCGATCAAGCGGGCGCCTAAGATCCGGGAGAGCTTTGCAAGCTTACTGCGGGTTTGATCATCCTTCGCTCCTTTAACCGCCGCGATCGAAACGATGTCGTGACGCCTCCACACCGCCGCTGCGGCCCTGACAAAAGAGGCGCACTTCTTAAGATTCTGGCAATGAAATGCGCTGATGCTAAGGCAGATATCTCCGTCGTAACCGGCCAGGAAGAGACGGTTAAGCGCCGAGAGAAGTTCGTCTCCGGTTTGAAACCAGCCGCCGTTGGTCATGATGCGGCCGAACAGCATGCCTCGCTTCACCGCTTCTTTCGAAATGGCGCACATCAGATCGAGCGCGAGGAACGGTTCGCCCCCGGTGAATCCCGCGCGCCTGATCCCAATACGGGAAGACGCGGTTAAAAATTTAAGAGCATCCCTTTTGCTTAATAGCCTCGGATGTTGTTCGATGTCGCAATGCGCGCAGCGTAGATTACATTTTGTTGTAAGAGATAATAGGATCTCTTTTGGACAGAACTTTCGCGGTTTCATGAGGCTATTATACATAAAGATGCCGGGAAGCGGAAGCGAAAGATGTGGCTTTGCATGGCCTCCGGTGCTATAATGCCCTATATGCCGCATACATCACAACCCAATAGCTCGTTCTACAGCCTCGGAATAGCTCCGAAGATCTTAGAGGCTCTCGACAAGAATAAATTCACTATCCCCACGCCCATTCAACACAAGGCCATACCCGTATGCATAGAGGGAAGCGATATAATAGGAGTAGCGCAAACGGGCACGGGAAAGACGCTCGCCTTTGCTATACCAATCATACAGCGCCTCGCCCAGAGAAAAGGAAAGGCCCTTATCCTGGTGCCCACGAGAGAACTCGCCATACAGGTAGATGAGACATTTCGGAAACTGACGCCTATATTCGGCATGAGGACCGCTGTACTCATAGGCGGGGCGTCCATGCATAATCAACTACAGGCCTTGAGAGGCAGCCCCAGAGTCATCGTCGCTACCCCGGGACGGCTCGTCGACCACATGGAGCAGAGGACGGTCATGCTGGCCGATGTGAATATACTCGTCCTGGACGAAGCGGACAGAATGCTCGACATGGGTTTCCTGCCGCAAATAGAGAAGGTCCTGAGAGCGATACCGAAAGACCGACAGACGATGCTCTTTTCAGCGACGATACCGGCTGACATTGTGAGAATAGCCACCGCACACATGAAGCTTCCCATACATATCGAGGTGGCGCCGTCCGGCACGATGCCCGAGCGCATAACGCAGGAATTATTTATAGTAAAGAAGGAAAATAAAGGCAGGCTTCTCAGCAAGATCCTGAAACAATATAACGGGTCCGTTCTTCTATTCTCGCGCACGAAACGGGGCGCCGCTAAGATAACCCGGGCTTTGAGAGAGAAGGGCTGGCGCGCGGCCGAGATACATTCCGACAAATCCCTGCCGCAGCGCAGGGAAGCGCTCGAAGGTTTCAAATCAGGTAAATACAGGATACTCGTCGCCACCGACATAGCGGCGCGCGGAATAGATGTGGTGGGAATAGAGCTCGTAATAAATTACGATCTGCCGGAAGACGCGGAAAATTATGTCCACAGGATCGGCCGCACCGGACGGGCGGGACATGCGGGCCACGCTATAGCTATCGCGACTCCGGACCAGGCCTTCGAGGTTCGCAGTATAGAGAAACTGATCAAGACGGCTCTGCCGGTGGCGGAGCACCCCGAATTCCCGAAAGAGATCTTTCAGGCGATCACCGAACAGTCGTCAGGCCCAAAATACGGCCATTCGCAACACAGGCGCCCCTACAGAAGCCCTCACTCCGGCAGCGGCAATCGCCATCACTTCGGCAAACCTCAGTCGCATCAATCAAGATATCCGAGAAAAAGTTATTAAGGCAGGTTTTTGTTAGTGGCTGTGCCATGTACCCGAACCCCGCTGCTTTCTTGCGAAGATTTGTCTTAAGATATACAAATCGAGCTTTAGCATTTTTCCGTAAACGGGATTACGATAGGGCATGGAAAAACCTACACAAAGCAGAAAAATTAGGAATTAAGACTGATCCTGATTTCATAGAAAACCTCAGGAAACCTTATAACAGGCGAAGCAACTGTCCTTACCGCCGCTCCATAAAGAAACCACCTTCATAAAAATCCTCCTCTACTTATTAACCACCACAGGATAGATATTGTGGTCACAAATAAACCGGATGTAACGTAAGCTATTCTGATACTCTCTTTAATGTGCGACTTATCGAGAGGGTTAACATCGTCTCCTATATACGGCTTTTGAGAGGCGATCGAATTATAATAATTTAATCCTCCCAGTCGAACACCAAGGGCGCCGGCAACTGCCGCTTCGGGCAGGCCGCTATTAGGGCTCGGATGTTTCCTTCTGTCGCGCGCTATGATATTCCATGTTTTGACCGGATTATAGCCATTTATCCAGCTCGCCAGGACTAAAAATATCACCGATATTCTTGCCGGGATAAAATTGGCGATATCGTCTATTTTTGCCCCTGCCCAACCAAAATTTAGATACTTTTTATTCCTATACCCGGCCATCGAATCCAGAGTATTAACGGCTTTATATGCCATTGCAAGCGGAGCTCCGCCTAAAAACGCATAGAATAGAGGCGATATTATGCCGTCTACGATATTTTCGGCGGCAGTCTCAACTGCGGCCCTTATTATTTCCCGCTCATCCAGACCGGCCGTATCCCTTCCCACTATTTTAGAAAGGGACGTTCTTGCCTTATTTAGATCTCCTTCCTTTAGAGCGTTAAATACAGCCAAGCTTTCTACGCTCAAATCTTTTATGGATAGAGATGTATAAATAATGATTACTGAGACGGCGATTCCGAGATAATCATTAAAGGAGTAAGCGGCCGCGTTAATAGCAAAGGTTATGCCCCAGGTTAAAATTATTATCACGGAAGCGAAGGCGGTACCTGATAAGCGTTCATTTTTAATCATAGACCTGAATGGATCTTCTAATTTATTGATAAGCCAGCCGATGCCCTTTACGGGATGCGGCAACGATGGGGGGTCGCCAAATATGAGGTCCAGGAGATACGCCGATAGAACGCAAAAGATCCGCATTCTTACGCTCCGCTCTCTACTATCTTGTAAAGGTATTTCATATCTATGTTTTTCCGGACAAGACCGGCTAATTTATTCAATTCACGGTCGGGGCTGAAGATGGTCGTCCTTGATAAAGCGCCCCACCCCTTTTTCGACCTTATCCTATTCAAGAATTTCCTTCTAAAGATATCCGCGTCAAATATTCCGTGAATATATGTGCCGTATATTCTGCCATTCAGCGCTACTACACCTTCGGCACGCCGGACGCGCTCTCCCTCGCGCTCTATGATATTGAAGGCAGGGGCATACTTTTTAATATTCCGCGGCTTGCCGTGATGAATTTCATAGCCCGATACCACTAGCCCTGAACGTGCCTCTACGGCTTTAACCTGCGAGAGAACTTTATCTTTACCGAAGACCGTCTCCATCTTCAGTATTCCCAAACCGTCCACATCGCCCTGACGGGATTCAGCTTTGTATGGATCTCGTATCTTTGTGCCGAGCATCTGAAACCCGCCGCATATGCCGATTAAAACGGCGGATCTATTATCCTCCATTATCACTTGCATCTTTTTCGCGAATCCCGATTCTTTCAGATACCGCAAATCGCCGGCCGTATTTTTAGTTCCCGGAATGATAATCACATCCGGTTTATCCAATGAATCAAGGTCTTTTATATACCGCAATCTGACATCCGGTTCTTTCTCCAGCGCGTCGAAATCGGTAAAATTAGATATATGAGGAAGATATATTACATCAATGTTCAGTTTGCGGCGTCCGTTCGTAACATTTGCGTCAAAATTACCGAGAGAAACCGAATCCTCCTCCGAGATCTTTATGCCGTTTCGGCCTGATGGGTGAAAATATGGAATGACCCCGAGCACCTTTATACCCGTTCTCTTTTCCAGGAAATCTATCCCGGACTTCAAAAGCTTTACGTCTCCTCTGAATTTATTGATGATAAAGGCCTTTATTTGTTTTCTCTCTTCTTTTTCCAGAAGTTCGAGTGTCCCGACGAGCCACGCGAAGACGCCGCCTTTATCTATATCGCCGACTAAAATTACAGGCGCCGCGGCGTAACGCGCCATCTTGAGATTGACAATATCGTGGGATTTTAAATTTATTTCCGCGGGGCTTCCGGCGCCCTCCAGCACCATTAATTCGTACTTATCTTTAAGCCTATCGAATGACTCAAGCGCTGATTTAGACAATCTCTTTTTATTACGCACATAGGCCAGAGCGCTCATATTGGCCACGGGCTTTCCGTGGACTATCACCTGCGCGTGTTTATCCCCGGTCGGCTTTATCAGGATAGGATTCATATCGACGGCCGGTTCAATGCCGCAGGCCTCGGCCTGAAACGCCTGAGCTCTGCCTATTTCTCCGCCATCTTTGGTCACGAAGGAATTCAGGGACATATTCTGCGCTTTGAACGGGCAGACTTTATAACCATCCTGTAAAAAGATCCTGCACAGCGCGCTGACAATAACGCTCTTGCCTACACCTGAACCGGTTCCCGAGATATGCAGTGTTTTTGCGCGGTTCATAGCAGAGCCTTTTTGATACATTTTATCAATCGGTTATTCTCATCTCTTTTTTTTACCGCAACTCTGAAAAACCTATTCCCTAATCCCCTAAAATCGCCGCAGTCGCGGATGTAGATGCCGTCTCGCAATAGCCGTTTGACCAACTCTTTGGAGCTTAGGATTGACGCATTTTGTAACTTACATAAAATAAAATTTGCCGATGACGGGTAAGCCTTTAATTCTTTTATATTGTTCAGGCCTGCAAACATACGCCGGCGTTCTTTAGTGATAAACTCCCGAGCTCGATTCATATAATCTTTGTCCACCAAAGCCTTAAGGCCGGCAACCTGCGCGAGACCGTTCACATTCCATGGATATTGAAGGCCGGTAATTTTTTCTATAATCTTTTTATGTCCGATAGCATATCCTAATCTCAGTCCGGGTATGGCGAATAATTTTGTCAGCGATCTCAAGATAATAAGGGATCCGGACTTAACCGCCTCGGATACAACTGTCCTCTCGCGCGAAGCTTGCGCAAATTCGATGAATGCTTCATCGAGTATTAAGATAGTTCCGCGTTTTCCGGATAGGCGAAGGAGACGCAGTACTTCATCGGCTAGTAACAAGGCGCCTGTCGGATTATTCGGGTTGCACAAGAAAAGGGCTCCAAAACGCGGCAAAAATCCGGCTATCTTAGCGCAGTCGATCCTGAAATCATCCTGTTCACATGTATTAAAGAATACGGGGATAGAACCATTCGTTTTAAGCGCAAACTCATATTCGCTGAATGTTGGGGTGACTATAAGAGCCTTTTTTATTCTAAGAGCTCTGGGGATAAGATAAATTAACTCTATGGAGCCGTTGCCAACGGCTATATTTTCCGTACCCGCGCTATGCAGCGCCGCCAATCTACTCTTTAATCTTTCTGACGCGGGCTCGGGGTAACGCCCAACCGCACCGGTGTCTTTTGAAATTATATCCCTTACGCCTTCAGGTAGGCCCAGAGGGCTTATATTGACGCTGAAGTCGATAATATTGTGTTTTAAACAGTTTCCGCCGTGAATTCTTTTGATCATATTTTACAACTCAATAATATCAGGCCCAATAAAAGCGCTGCCGTCTCGGCAACTTCGCTCGTCGCGCCGAGAGTATCCCCTGTCATGCCGCCGATTCTTCTCTGTATGCACTTTATAAATAAAAATATTGCCGCCGATAAAAGAGCGAATAATATCACGCCTTTTATACTCATCACCAGCCAAAATAAAATCAGAGTAAATAATGCGCCCGCGGCACAAGCGCCGCTTTTCGCGTATTCTATGAAATATTTCGCCTTACCCTCATCTCGAGCGTATTTGGAAATGGTGCAGGCAAGCACTTGAGACCATCTGGCAAATACCGCCGTTATTACCAATATCTTCAACAGGTCTTCCTGCGCAACACTTGAGAGTATCGCGAATTTAAGAAGCAAAAGCGCCGTAAGGCCTGCAGCGCCCATGGCCCCAATGCGGCTATCCCGCATTATTTTTAAGATATCTTCCCTGGATCGTTTTCCATAAAAACCATCGCAGGTATCCGCAAACCCGTCTAAATGTATCCCGCCGGTTATGATTATCCATGCGATTAAAATTAAGCTGCCTCTGACCAAAGGTGGAAGGGGTCCCGCAATGAAAGCGATAAGCGCCAAAAAGAGACCCAACAAAAGACCGACTATCGGAAAATAAACAAGCGATCTGCCAAAATCCTCTTCGCTTATCTTCCTTTTAATGTTAACGGGGATGATCGTTAAAAATTGCAGCGCGATTAACAATCTCTTTACGAGGTTCATTTGTTCTTTTCTGAAACGCCGGCGCTTTGAAACGTAGCCATCTCATTTAATATTTTAGTGCCAGCCTCTACTATGTTCATAGCCAAGGCCGCGCCGGTTCCCTCTCCCAGCCTTAAGTTTAAATCAAGAACTGGTTTAAGTCCTAAAAATTCGAGTGCGATCTTATGGCCCCTCTCAACAGAACAATGCGCGGCTATCATATAATCTTTAACTTTTTCCTCCAATGTGGATGCTATTAACGCGGCTGCCCCTGAAATAAACCCGTCTATCACTACCGGCACCCTATTTGCCGCGGCTGCCAGTATTACTCCTGTCAATCCGCCTATCTCGAATCCGCCCACTTTAGACAAGATATCTATTCCGTCTTTCGGATTCGGCTTATTTACTTTCAAAGCTTCTTTGATGGCGACAATTTTACTAGCCAAGGTTTTGTCATCAATTCCAGCGCCCCTGCCTGTCACATCTTCTACATTCCGGCCGGTTATCGCAGCGACGATAGCGCTTGAAGGGGTAGTATTCCCAATCCCCATATCTCCTGTTCCAACTATATCTATTCCTTTCAGCAGCTCCTCTTTGAATATTTCTATGCCATTCTCAATGGATTTAATCGCTTCATCCCTTGTCATTGCCGGCCCCTTTGCCATATTCTTGGTACCGTAATTTACTTTTTTTACGATGAGCGCCGGATTATCTTTAAGGTCGCAGGCGACTCCCATATCTACGACGACGACTCTCGCGCCCACATGCCTTGCCAGCACATTTATCCCCGCTCCGTTGTTTAAAAAATTATAAACCATCTGGGGAGTCACTTCTTTCGGGAACGCGCTTACACCATTTTCAACGACACCGTGATCCCCTGCCATAGTAAACACAATCTTATGTCTTAATACGGGATTCTTGACTCGCGTTATCTCCACAATCTGCTTGGCCAGCTCCTCCAACCTTCCCAGGCTTCCCCGCGGCTTCGTCAGATTGTCGAGCCTCTTTTGCGTCTCTTCAGATAATGAATTATCTATCCCGCTGATCTTTGATATCGTCTTATGTAATAGCTCCATATTCTCCCCTATTTTATGCTTCGACTTCGCTCAGCATAAAACCCTGAGCCTGTCGAAGGGTTTTATCCTTACCGGTATTCCCGCCTGCATCATAATAACCTCATCGGCTCCCGCTGCCATAGTTTGATTCGCCAGTCCGACTAAATCCCGGAACCTTCTTGACACCGGATCAGCGGGGACCAGGCCAGCTCCTACTTCATTTGATACTATGATAACAAGGTCAGCTTCGGCTTTAAGAATACTATCGGTCAACTCCTTTATCTTCTTCTCTATTACCCCGTCCTTCATGTTGGCCATTAAAAGGTTAGAGACCCATAACCCCACACAATCAATTAGCACCGTGTCGTATGCCGGCTTCGATCTGAGAAGAACTTTGCCCAAATTTAAGGGTTCCTCAATGAGGCCCCAATTTTTCGGCCGTGAAATTTTATGGAGCCGTATCCTCTCTTTCATCTCCCCATCCAGTGCGGTCGCAGTGGCGATAAATACGGTTTTTTTGTCTATTCTTTTCGCGATCTGAGCAGCATATCGGCTCTTACCGCTGCGCGCGCCCCCCAGGACAAATATCATCTTACTCATCGCTCACCTTAAGATGTTCAATATCATTGAAGGTCTTTAATTCGGGCTTTCCCCGCCCGTACTCTACGATTGTGATGCTGGCAGGCGATGGAACACAGCGCCAAAAATTCCTCTTTTTTAATATGCCATTCACAAATATGCCTATCACTCCGCCATGGCAAACAACGGCAATCGTTTTACCGGAATTAGATCTGATGATTTTCCCAAGCACACCTTCTACTCTTTTTTTAAAAACATTCATTGTCTCTGCTTTGGGAATGTTATTTTTAAAAGAATCCTTTAGCCATTTCTTATATATATCCGCATGCTTTTTCATAATTTCTTCATGCTTCAATCCTTCAAGCACACCGAAATTAATTTCCCGCAAGGCTTGATTCGGAATTATTCTTGTTTGTTTAAAAAGTATTCGCGTGGTCTGCATCGCACGTTTACTGTTACTGCAATATACTTTATCGAATCTGACTGTATTAAGCCTGTTGGATAACAATTTAACTTGAGACTTGCCTTCGTTGCTTAATTCTATATCTTTATGGCCGCAGTAACGCCTCTCTTTGTTCCATCGGGTCACGCCATGCCGAATCAGCATTAATCTTGTCATGATTATAACTTTGTGAGGTTAAACGTCGTAAGCGTGTCTTTATCCCACCCATCCCATATATATGCCTCTTCTTTATTATCGGCAATCAATCTAAACGCATACCGGATCTGTTCTTCATATAATCCGCAAAATGCGCCTCTCGACTCCACTGAACCGTTTATGGCCCAGGCTTCGGCCGGACAGGGCGTTCCGCAAAAATGACGTATGGCGCAGCGAAAACAGGGCTCAATCTTCTCAATGCGCCTTCCTGCAATAGACTC
>JAUYOH010000054.1 GCA_030695925.1 Candidatus Omnitrophota bacterium | reverse complement strand
TGGCAGAGTGAAATTAAGGGGCTGATTTTAGGCGGAAGTTTAGTTCTGCTCGTTGGGCTAATCGATGATATAAAAGGATTATCCGCGTTATTTAGGCTAATAATTCAGATTATAGCATCGGCGATAATCATAAAATATGGCGTCTGTCTATCGTTTTTTCCTCCTACTTTATGGGGCAACATCGGAGAGGTTTTTTTAACGATATTTTGGATTGTCGGCATAACAAATGCCTTGAACTTCCTCGATGGATTAGACGGGCTAGCAACAGGAATCAGCGCAATAGCCTTGGCCTGTTTTTTGATAATCGGGATTCTGACGCAACAACCAATAATCATCATCTTAACATCCGCCATGCTGGGTAGCTGCCTGGGATTCCTGCTATACAACATAAAACCATCTAATATTTTTTTAGGAGATGCCGGCAGTAATTTTTTAGGCTTTATTTTAGCCGGCTTTGCTATTTTAGGGGATTGGGCATACAATAATGCGGTGGCGCTTGTTGTGCCCATATTAATCTTAGGCGTTCCGATCTTCGATGTAATCTTCACAACGATTATGCGGGTCAAAAATGGGGAGGTAAAAAATTTGAAGGAGTGGCTGGAGTATACCGGAAAGGACCACTTCCATCATCGCCTCTTAGATTTGGGTTTTGTCCCATTAATAGCTACGGTCTTTATTTGTTCAGTCAGTTTAGCGTTAGGAATTAGCGCAATTGTTTTATTGAAAGCGCCCTTGATTCATGCTACACTACTTCTGGTGCAGGCATCCATAATCTTTATCCTCATCGCTACGTTAATGGTTATAAATAGGAAGGTGGCGAGGTAACAGTGTACGAGGAATATTGGAAGTTTAAAGAAAAACCATTTGAGAATGTGCCTGACCCGCGCTTTTTATATCATTCCCCAAAGCACGAAGAAGCGTTGATGCGCATGTTCTATGCCGTAAAAGAAAGAAAAGGCGCTGCTCTTCTAACAGGCGAATACGGAAGCGGCAAAACTATTTTAAGCCGTGTGCTTATCTCGGAACTCACCAAGAAAGACTCCCGGTATAAAGTCGCTTTAATCGTAAATCCAAAACTTTCTCCCCGGGATTTCTTGAGGGAGATATTATTTCAAATTGAAGGTACTGATTCGAGCGGCAGCAAACTGCAACTGCTCCACATATTAAATGAAAAATTATACGCTAACTTAAATAACGACATAGAAACCGTAATCATCATTGATGAGGCGCAGGCGATTGACAGGCCTGAGGTCTTTGAAGAATTAAGATTGCTTCTTAATTTCCAATTAAACGATAGATTTCTTCTTACCCTTGTCCTCCTCGGTCAGCCGGAACTTCGAGAGAAGGTTTACAAAATCCCTCAACTTGAACAACGGCTCGCTATAAGGTATCATCTGAATAAATTAGATTATGAAGAGACGAGGCAGTATATCCTTCATCGCTGCAACATAGCCGGCAGAGAAAATGAGCTTTTTACCGATAACGCTTATAAAGTTATCTATGAAGCCTCCGAAGGAATTCCAAGAAGGGTAAATAACCTCTGCGATATGGGGTTAATAGTAGGGATGATGGCCAAAGCGCCAAACGTGGATGAAAAGGCTATGCAAGAAGTAGCTGAGGACTTTGGCGTCGTAAGAAGATGATACGCCTTTCGGACTTAATAAAATTTACA
This sequence comes from Candidatus Omnitrophota bacterium, assembly GCA_030695925.1. Classification (GTDB taxonomy): domain Bacteria; phylum Omnitrophota; class Gorgyraeia; order Pluralincolimonadales; family Pluralincolimonadaceae; genus JAGUXU01. Next base: position 17,934 of record JAUYOH010000054.1, on the reverse strand, counting down.
CAAAAAATTTCAAAAAAACCTGAGCCCCCAAAAGTCCCAACTGAAGATAAAAAAGAGGGAGTGGCAGAAAAGCAAGAGGAAAAAAAGACGGGGCAGTCTTACCTCAAACTCGCGCAGGCAATAAGGGAGATGAACCGTAAAGAATCCGAAAAGGAAGAACCAACCTATCAAGTCCAGATCTCAAAAGCGATAAATAAAATGAAGGAAGATAAAGGAGAGTCCTCTCAAATTTATGAGGAAGCGTATAACCTAATAAAAGATATCCTCGACAGGGTAAGAAACAACGAATCATTTGATTGCCAGCAAGTGGTCCTCGTAATCAGAAAGATGGTCGACCAAGTCTGTTTAGGCGGGCATGAGCTGCTAGCCATCACAGACAGGTCTTCGCTTGAGAATTATCTTTGGTGCCATTCTGTAAACGTCTCCATCCTCTCACTCTTAATTGGGATGACATTAGGTTATAACAAATCTAAACTCCAAGAGTTAGGCATCGCAGCGTATCTTCATGATTTAGGTATGATTAAAATCATCGAATTAGTTGAAACTTCCAAGCCATTAGACGAAAATAAGTTCAATGAGGTTAAAAAACATACAAACTATTCATTTAATATACTAAACGGCTTCAAAGATGACGTGATGCAACTTGCTGCTTTAGTTGCCCATCAAAATCATGAGCGGTTTGATGGCTCGGGTTACCCGGACGGTATTAAAGGTGAAGATATTCACGAATATTCGCAAATCGTCGCTTTGGCAGACGTATACGAAGCGATGACGCATCCCCGACCTTACAGGGATAGATTTTTCTCACATGATGGGATTAAAGAAATATTAAAAAGAGCGGCGCAATTTTCATCTTTAGCTATTAAAGCCTTGATAAAGCGTATTAGTCTCTATCCTGTTAGCACGTGGGTCAAATTAAACACCGATGAAGTCGGCAAAGTAGTAGAAGTCCACGAAGATTATCCCTTGCGTCCGGTTGTAAATGTAGTCTTCGATATAAACGGGAGGAGGTTAGACGAGGTAAAGACGATTGACCTTGCAAGCCAACAAAGCATTTATATAAAAGAGACTGTCGACCTCTCAAGGGTGGCGTTTAAATTAGATACGAGTAAATAAAGATTGGGGGTGAGCAATGAAGAATTTAGCCGTTGCATCAATAATTGTAGGAATAATTAGCCTCGTGGTCGGAATATATTCACGGGTAATCTTTGAACCCGTTTACGGCCTTGAGGCAAAGGCATTTTTAGGTTTCACAGGTGCCTGCTTACTTTTCGCCATCGCCCTGGCCGCATTAAACCTATTTGGTAAAAAATAGGGACGGTTCTACTGCTAAAGCGAGAAGTGTCCCCAATATAACCAAGGGGGATGCCCCTTTTATTTTCTATACCTTGCCTCAACCGTTGTCTTCATCCCGCCGCGGATGTTGAATTCTCCTGTTACAACGCACCGCTTCGGCTTACAAGCTGAAGATGCACAATTACCAAACAAGAGTCAACAGCGTTAATTTTCGGCTTTTGTGAGGGCTTTTTGCTTGCAAATAGCGCCTTTATCCTATAAAATAGCCATAAAATGGATAAAATAAGGGTTGGCGTAATTGGTGTCGGGCATCTCGGCCAGCACCACGCAAGAATATATTCCGGGATGAAAGACGTCGAATTATCCGGTATCTGCGATATAGACATTCGTCGCGCCAGAAAACTGGCCAAAAAATACCGCTCTGCCGCTTACTCGAATTACAAAGAGATGTTCGGCGGAATCGCCTGCGCCTCTGTGGTTGTCCCAACAGAACTCCACTATCAGGTGGCAAAGGACTGCCTGTCAAATGGCATCTCCGTCCTGATAGAAAAGCCCATCACGAAGACGGTCGCCGAGGCCGAAGAGCTCCTTTCTATCGCGAAAGAGCGCGGACTCATTCTGCAGGTCGGACACATAGAAAGATTTAACGCGGCGGTTATGGCGCTTGATGAGATACCCGGAAAGGTCAGGTTCATAGAATGCCACAGATTAGGGCCTTTCAAAAAACGGGCGTTGGATGTGGGTGTCGTCTTAGACCTGATGATACACGACATAGATATAATATTAGGCCTTGTGAAATCAGAGGTTGTCTCGATCGACGCGGTAGGGGTAAATATCCTGACTCCCCATGAGGACCTCGCGAACGTCCGCATAAGGTTCAAAAACGGCGCGGTCGCGAACTTGACGGCGAGCAGGGTCACAAAAGACGAGATGAGAAAGATACGGCTCTTCAAAGAAGATTGTTATATCTCGCTTGATTACATAAAGCAGGCGGCGGCAGTCTACAGGAAGAACGGCAATAAAATAACGGGACGAATGATAAATATCCGGAAGGAAGAGCCGTTAAAGAAAGAGCTGGAGGCTTTCATTAGTTGCGTCAAGACGCGCGAACGCCCGTTGGTGTCGGGAGAAGAAGGGCGGGACGCGCTCAAGATCGCGCTTCAGATAGCAGACGCCATCAAAGGTAGCTTCTCTACGCATGCCTAAGACTATTAAGACTATAATGATAATCGCCGGCGAGGCATCGGGCGACCTTCACGGCTCAAGCCTCGCTTCCTCATTAAAAGCCATGGACCCGGATCTGCGGCTCATCGGCATGGGCGGCGAGAAGATGATAAAGGCCGGTGTGGAATCCTACCAGAATATCGAAGACCTCTCGGTAATAGGCCTCGGCGAAGTCTTAAGTAACCTCGGTAAATTCACGGCTGTATTCCGCTTCCTCGTCGGAAGGCTTGACTCGGAGAGGCCGGACTGCGTGGTATTGATCGACTACCCGGAATTCAATTTAAGGTTCGCCAAAGAAGCGAAAAAAAGAAATATCCCGGTCATCTATTATATAAGCCCGCAGATCTGGGCATGGCGCAAGGGACGTGTCAAGATAGTCAAGAAATTCATCGAGAAGATGCTAGTCATCTTCGCCTTTGAGAAAGAATTTTATGAGAAAGAGGCTGTTGCCGCGGAGTTCGTCGGACATCCGCTGCTGGATGTCGTAAAGCCCCGGTTCTTAAGGGAAGAATTCCTGAAACTACAGGGTTTAGCCGATAACAAAAAAATATTGGCCCTTCTTCCCGGCTCGCGTCAGATAGAGGTAATAAGAAACCTGCCTGTGATGCTTAAGGCCGCCGGGATTATAAAAAACAAATTCGGCAAGGATGTCCAATTTGTAATCGCGAAACCCAAAGAGATCAAAGAGGAAATTTACGAAGAAATCTTAAAATCCAATACCCCCTCACCCTTACCCTCTCCCCTTAGGGGAGAGGGCGGGGCGAGGGGAAATGTCTCCGCTTATAAAATCATAGAAGATTATCCGTATGACTGCGTAAATGCCGCGGACCTGGTCCTTGTCGCCTCGGGGACGGCCACCTTAGAGACCGCGATATTGGAAAAACCGATGCTGATAATATACAAGGTGTCGCTTCTTACATGGCTGGTCGGAAAGATGCTCGTAAAGATACCGGATATCGGGCTTGTAAATATAGTCGCCGGAGCAAGGATAGTCCCGGAATTCATCCAGTTTGACGCTACGGCCGAAAAAATCGCGGATGAGGCGATAGGCCTTATCTCTTCTCCTGAAAAAATAAATGAGATCAAAATTAATCTGCGGGCCGTTAAGGAAAAACTTGGAGGTCCCGGGGCAAGCAGAAGAGCCGCGCAATCGATTCTAGCGACGCTCTCACATCAAGAATAGTGTTCGGCAAGCAATTCCATCAGATGGACGACTTTATGGCCCGTCCCCTGCCTGATTTGTGTCTTGCAGGCGCCGCACGAGGTCACTACAAAATCTGCTGAGGCGGCCTTTATATTCCGGAAAAGTCTCTCGCCTATAGCCATCGATAAATCAAAATTTTTCTTCTTCAATCCGAAAGAACCCGCCATGCCGCAACAGTAATCAGCCATCTTAGATATGGAAATTCCGGGAATAAGCTCGGCGAGGCATTCCTGAAGGTCCCCTGTCTCCTGCGCCTTAAGGTGGCACGGGGTATGAAAAACGACTTTCTTGTTGGAGGGTTTAAAATTCGTGTTCAGAGTTCCTTCGTTGAATAGCAGCCACAGATACTCGTGGATATCGAAGGTCTTCTGTGCCACGACTGTCGCCTCGGCAGTATTGATGATACGCGGGTAATCCTCCTTCAACGCCAGACCGCAACTGGGGCAACTGGTGATTATATCGCAACCCGCCCTGACCGCGTCGTAAAGCTGCTTTAAGTTGTAGGCCATATCTTTCTTGACAGCTTTGATATTTCCAGAGGAGATACTCGGTATCCCGCAGCACTTCTGTTTAGGCAGGATGACCTCTATACCGTTCTTCTGCAGGACCCTCATGACAGACGAGCCCTCGCTTTCCGCGCTGAAGAAATTCACATAACAGCCATAAAAATACGCAACCTTCCTGCCTGTATTCTTCTGGTCAGCCCCCCTCACCCTACCCTCTCCCCTTTGGGGAGAGGAAAAAGGTACAGGTATATGGAGATATTTTTTTTCTAGGGCAACCGCGCTGGGCTTGGGAAGTGTCCTTCTTTTATCTATACCGACAAAGAGTTCTATCAGGGATTTCCCTGCCGGCGAACCCGAGAACGCGCTATAAAGGTCAGGCGATTTGCCTGATACGGAACCTAAAAGATACACGTTCTCAAGGAACGCCTGCGACAAGGGGATACCGTCGTGCTTGACATAATTTTCCTTAGCCAGAGAACATAAAAGAGATATATCCGCGCCGGTCGGGCACTCGACCCTGCAGGATTTACAGTTGACGCATAGATCCAAGGCCTCCTTGATTGAAGGTCCTGAAAGCAGCTTCTTATCTAACTGGCCATTTATGAAGGCTTTCAATATCGTCGCCTTTGCGCGCGGAGAGGCAAGTTCCTCCGGCAGATTTATATTTACCGGACAGGCGGTCCGGCAAAGCCCGCAGGCGTGGCATTTCTCTATCTCGGACCTGACCTGCGCCGAGTCGAAGACGGTATCGGTCTTAAAATACGCGGTCTGCGAGTCATAAATAAGGTCGTGGGTTATCGAATCGTCTTTTCCTATCTTCTTGCCGGGATTGAATATACCTTTCGGGTCGAAGATATCTTTTATCCGCTTAAACATCGTGTAAAGCGGCCCGAATTGCTTTCTTAAATAGGGAATCCTTAAGATACCGTCGCCGTGTTCGGCGCTGATAGAGCCGCCCAAAGACAGGACCATCCTGTAAAAATCATCGGCCATCTTATTCATCTTTATGAGGTCGGCTTTGTCTTTCATATCGATAAGGGGGCGGATGTGCATGTTTCCGTCTCCGGCATGGCCGTAGACGCAGGCATCGACCGAATATTTATCGAATACGGCGTATGCGCCCACGAGAAACTCATCTAGCCTATCCGGCGGGACTATCGCGTCCTCGATAAAAGGTATGGGGCGCTTCTTTCCTTTTATCCTGTTCATTATCGGTACCGCGGCACGCCGTACATCCCAAAGCCGCTCTTGTTCTTCTGCGTTCTTAGCGATATTCACACTGTGTATAAACGCCTCTTCTTCCATAAGTTTTTGTTTTATGAAGGTGATCTTCTTATCCGAAGACGCCGCATCTTCTTCTTCGAACTCCACGAGAAATACCCCTTTTGAACCCACCGGCAATATATCTTTAAGTTTAGGTTCGGCATCTCTTGCCAATTTAATAAAAGTCTCGTCCATAAACTCGACGGCGGCGGGCTTGAGTTCCTGTAATTCGGAGATCACATCGGTCAGGGCATTTATATCTTTAAGGAATAACAACAGGACCGCGCGGGACTTCGGCAGGTCCGCGAGTTTAAGCTTCGCTTCTGTGACTATCGCCAGAGTCCCCTCGGAGCCGACTATCAATTTAACGAGATCAAGAGAATCATCCTTCATCGCATCGTATATGTTATAGCCGCTGGCGTTCCTCTTTACCTTCGGCGCGTATTTCTCTATATTCTCTTTGTTATCCTTGAAGAGCCGCAGGAGCGGCTCGGATATCGACTTTACCTTCGAGCCCGGCTTAAGCCTTACCAGTTCCCCGGTAGATAGGACGACCTCGAGCTCTTCGCACCAGTTCGCGGTATTTCCATATTTAACCGAATGCGGACCGCCGGAATTATCCGCGATCATTCCGCCGATAGTACAGTAGTCACCGCTTGAGGGGTCAGGAGGAAAGAACTTCCCGAATTTACTAAGGAACCTATTTAAATCGCCGTAGATCAAGCCCGGCCCGACCCTGATGTGGTCGTCTCCGCCGTAATCGACCATACGGTTCATGTATTTCGTGAAATCGATGATTATGCCGCTTCCTACCGCCTGACCGGCCAGGCTTGTGCAGGCGCCGCGGGGGGTCAATGGGATATTATTTTCGGCGGCGTATTTGACGAGGGCAATGACATCTTCCTTATCCTTAGGGATAACGACGCCTTTAGGTTTTATCTTGTAGATAGAAGCCCCGAAGGAATAGATATGGCGGGTTATCTCGTCAAAGAGGAGATCGCCTTTGATAATTTTCTTCAGGTCTTTTTCCAATAAGGTCATCTTGAAACTGGAAGGGTCACCAATGCGTGCGGTACAACGTAGATCTTCGCGTCCTTTCCGTGGGCGTTAAAAGCGTAATCGAGCGCTTCCTTCAGGTCCTTAAAGGAAAACATATGCATCTTCCTGACTATATTCGGGATGCTGGTGCCGACCATCGCGCAATCCGCGTACCGCAATGACTTCGCGACCATATACGCCCTCTGCTCTCCCGCAAGGCAGGATTTACCTTTCATCTTCTTGACTAAATCCGCCGCATTATTTTCACTTACCATACTTTTATAAAATCTCTTCTCGCCTAACCCCCTCCCCACCCCGTCTTCGCATTGCGCGGAGATTATAACGAGCCCGCCTTTTTTCACAATCGGCTTCTGCGTATTGGTTATATAGGTAAGGGCGCGGGAGGCCTGATAGAGATTCGAGTCCTTCGGCCACCCAACGCCGCAAATAACGATGTCGGCCGGCTCGTCTGCCTTGACGCGATAGTGCAATATGGCGATCTCGATACCCTTATAGAACGCCAGCTGCGGTTCGCCTGAGGTCGCGAAGATCGTGCGCCCCAAGTCATTATTTATCACGTTGACGATAAACTTCAGTTTCGCCACACAGGCGGCTTCGATTATCACGCGGTGGAAGGGATTATCCTTTATCGCGCCTAATTTTACGCCCGGCCTGTCCAGGAACTTGGGGCTGTGGGTATAACTTATTGTCTCTTCGCCAGCCATACCGATGCTGAGCGTCTTCGGCCCGCCGCTAAACCCAGCGTAGAGATGCGGCTCGATAACTCCTATCGCGATCGTATGGTCCTTATATAATAGTTCCTTATTTACTACGGCGGGCACGCCCCCCGCGACATACCCCAGATGCGTGAGATTTGATTTGTCTGTCGGGTTGTGGTTCTTTACCTTTATCCTCTTTACGATATCCTTCCCGAAGGCCTCCCCTATCTCATCCTTGGTCAGCGGCCGGTGCATACCTATCGCCATAAATATCGTTATATCCTTATCCTGTATGCCGCCCCTCTTAAGTTCATCGAGGAGGATAGGCAGGATCAGCTCGCGCGGACATCTTCTTGTCAGGTCCGGAACGACGATACCTATCGTCTCTTTTGGCGAGACCAGATCCTTCAGGCGACAACAACCCATCGGATTTAAAATGGAGTCCTTTATTATGCGGGATTCGGATTTTCTTATGCGGGACCTTTTGGGGTGAAGGACCCCCAAGAGGTTCTTGTCCGGAATCGAGATACTTATATTAGTTTTACCGTACGGTATATTTATCTTCATTAGATATTCCCCAGATGGACGTGTTTTAATTTCTTCTTCGCTATCTTCTCGGCGCGTTTAAGCGTCTCAAGAGAAGTTATCGGCTTGTCTAATAATTTATAGCACGGAAAAAATCTGGAAAAGTGAAGCGGGACTTCCGGGCCGACATTCTCGTAAATCCAGTCGACAAGACGCGCGATGTCATCGTCCGAGTCGTTTAATTCCGGTATAATCAAGTTCGTAAGCTCGATATGGCAGGACTTAGCCGACCTCTTTATCGTATACAATACCGGCTCAACGCTGCCGCGGCAGATCTTCCCGTAAAAATCGTCGTCTATTGATTTCAAATCTATATTCATCGCGTCGATAAACGGCAGCATTTCCTCAAGCGGCTCGGGATTGACGTAGCCGTTTGTCACGAGCACGTTTTCCAGCTTTTCTTTCTTCGCCAGTTTCGCGGTATCAAGAACGAATTCATACCATATAAACGGCTCATTGTAAGTATAGGCAATGCCGAAAGACTTGCTTTCTTTGGCCTTCGCGACGACCAATTCGGATGTTATCTTCTCGGTCGCGGCCCCCATGTCCTGCGATATCGCCCAGTTCTGGCAGAACGGGCATTTGAAATTACAGCCCTTCGTGCCCAACGAAAGAATGTATTCGCCGGGATGATAATGGTAGAGCGGCTTCTTCTCGATTGGGTCCAGCGAGACCGAGGTCGTCTCGCCGTAGACGAGAGAATAGAGCTTCCCGTCTATATTCCTGCGCACGCCGCATATTCCGACCAAGCCGTTTACTATCCTGCACTCATGCGGACAAAGATGGCAGGCTACTTTGCCGTCTGTCTTCTCCCAATATAACGCCTCTCTCAAAACTTATGCCTCTCCTCGGGTTTCTGCCCCTCCTTCAGGAGAGTCGAAAGCTCCTTCATAAACTGGTTGATATCCTTAAACTGACGGTAGACCGAGGCGAATCTTACATAGGCGACTTCGTCTAAATCGTGCAATTGCTTCATGACGAACTCGCCGATATGCGAGGACGACACTTCCTTCTCGTAATTTTTCTGGAGGAGCCTTTCGACCTCATCTACCATCGCCTCTATCTTCTCCATCGGGACAGGACGTTTCTCGCATGCCTTAAGAATGCCGGCAAGCAGTTTCTTCCTGTCGAAAGGTTCGCGACGGCCGTCTTTTTTGATCACCATAAGCGGGACTTCTTCAATCCGCTCATAAGTAGTAAACCTCTTTTGGCATTTCAGGCATTCCCTTCGGCGCCTGATAGTGTCGCCCTCGACCGATATACGCGAATCGATTACCTTATCCTCAATATCCCCGCAGAATGGGCATTTCATTTCTTCCTCCCTGCAACTGTCCTTACCAGGATACCCGCCTCATCAAAAAATTCCCTGGCCATCTGGTCCGGATAGCCCGACTCCATCACGATCTCTTTTATACCGGCGTTTATGAGCATCTTCGCGCATATCGAGCAAGGTTGGTTCGTGCAATAGAGAGTGCCTCCGCCGATATCGACTCCGTAAAGCGCGGCCTGGATTATCGCGTTTTGTTCGGCGTGGAGGCCGCGGCATAATTCATGCCTTTCGCCCGACGGAACTTTCAATTTTTCACGCAGGCACCCCGTGACCTCGCAGTGTGTTATCCCGCTGGGCGTTCCATTATATCCGGTCGTGAGTATCCTCCTGTTCTTTACTATCAGAGCGCCGACGTTGCGCCTGAGACACGTGGACCGTTCCGATACGAGTCTGGCTATGCCTAAAAAATACTCGTCCCAGTCGGGGCGTTTCTTTTTCCTAATCTTTTTTTTCATATCAAATCCCGCCGAAGAGGAAATCTCGCGACAAGATCTCCCACTTTTTGTCTGACGCGGTTTATCGCCGCCTCATCCGTGAAATTACTTAAGACTTCATCCAGTAAACCCGCTATCTCACCCATCTCAGGTTCTTTCATACCGCGCGTCGTGACCGCGGGCACGCCTATCCTTATGCCGCTGGGTTTTCCGGGCGGATTCGGGTCATAGGGTATCGTATTTTTGTTTACGGTTATCCTCGCCTTATCGAGCACTTCCTGCGCGTCCCTTCCGTTAATCCCTTTGCTGTTCAAGTCGATCGAGAAGAGGTGTGTGTCGGTGCCGCCCGAGATTATCCTGTAGCCGCATTTCTGGAATGCCTCTGCTAAAGCGCGCGCGTTCCTCTGGATCTGCTTCTGATATTCCTTAAACTCGGGCCGCAGCGCTTCTTTAAATGAGACCGCCTTCGCCGCGATGACATGCATGAGCGGCCCCCCTTGTATTCCGGGAAAGACCATCGCGTCTATCTTTTTGGCGAATTCCTTCTTGCAAAGGATCATTCCGCCGCGAGGGCCCCTTAATGTCTTATGTGTAGTCGTAGTCACGAACTCGGCGTAAGCAACAGGGTCGGGATGTATCCCTGCCGCAACCAGGCCCGCAAAATGCGCCATATCGACCATAAGATAGGCGCCGACCTTATCGCATATCTCCCTGAATTTCTTAAAATCCATCACACGGGAATAATTAGACGCGCCTGCCAGTATCATCTTCGGCTTATGCTCCTGCGCAAGGCGCAGAATCTCATCATAATCAAGCGTCTCTGTCTTGCGGTCCACCAGATATGGGACGATCTTAAAATATTTGCCGGAAAAGTTCGCCTTGTGGCCGTGCGTGAGGTGGCCGCCGCAGGCAAGGTCAAGCGCCATGACCGTATCGCCCATATCAAGCGCCGCGAAATATACGGCCATATTCGCGGATGAGCCGCAATGCGGCTGGACATTGACATGTTCCGCCTTGAAGAGTTCCTTGGCTCGCTCTATCGCGAGCTTCTCGGCGACATCAATGTATTCGCAGCCACCGTACCAGCGCGCCGCGGGGTATCCCTCCGCGTATTTATCTGTCAAGACGGATCCCTGCGCTTCCAGTACGGCGCAGCTACAGATATTCTCGCTGGCTATCAACTCAAGATTCTGCTCCTGCCTGTGAGTCTCGCTGAGTATCGCCTCGTAGATCTCCGGATCGACTTTCTTCAGAGCATCCATCACTTATCCTCCAGCGCTTTGATCTGATTTACCCTTCTTAAGTGCCTTCCTCCCAGGCGTCTGGTCTTAAGCCAGACATCAAGGATCCTTTTTGCCTTGTATGTATTCATCGCCTTTGATCCGAAGACGATGATGTTTAAATCGTTGTGTTCACGGGAAGACCTCGCGGCCTCCACATTATCAACCATAGCCGCCCTTATACCGCGGACTTTGTTCGCGACTATCGACATCCCTATCCCGCTCTTGCAGATCAATATCCCGCGTGAATACTTTCCGCCGGCGACAGCGCGCGCGACGGTAAAACCATATTTGGGATAATCGCAGGGTTCGGGAGAATACGTCCCGAAATCCTTGACCGTGTGCCCTTTTAATTCCAGGTATTTTATTATCTTCGCCTTTAAATCAAACCCGCCGTGATCGGCACCTATTGCGATTGGCATATCTTCTCTCCCAGCTTTTCTATCGCTTCTTTTAACGTCATCAGGACCGACTCGTAGACTTCCTTCGGTTTGCCGATAGGGTCGACGATCCAAGGGTTCATCTTCGCGTCGGCTTCTTTACCATAGGCGTATTCCAGTAAAAGATGCGTCTTTTCTTTCGCCTCGGGAACGATATTCAATACCATCTCGATATGGACCGGCTCCATACCCAAGATCAAATCGGCCTCCTTGATCATCTCTTGAGTCACCGGTTGCGCCCGATGGGCGGAGATGTCGATGCCTTCTCTCCTCATCACTTCGATGGCGCTAGAACTTGCCATCATTCCCAGCAGTGTGGAGATGCCCGCCGAGACCACCTTTATCCCGCAATTATGGCCCTTGAGGTATTTGCGTAAAAACCCCTCGGCCATAACGCTGCGGCAGGAATTTCCTGTGCAGATCAAGAGGACTGATTTTATCATATTAGATTTAGCCCCCTCACCTTAATCCTCTCCCCTTAGGGGAGAGGGCAGGGTGAGGGGAGATGGCTCTCCATATCTCTGCTTCTGAGATCGCGCCTTCGCGTAAGACCTTAAAATTCTTCCCGCTCATATCGACCACCGTCGACTCGATCCCGACCCTTGTTTTTCCGCCGTCGAGCACCATATCTATCTTGCCGTCCAGATCTCTTAAGACCTCTTTCGCGCTCTTCGGCGGGCGGTTGCCGGAGATATTCGCGCTGGGCGCCACAATAGGCACATCCGCTTTCTTTATCAATAAAAACGCTATCCTGTTATCCGGCATCCTGAAACCCGTCTTCCTGCCGCGCTTGTCTTTCAATACCAAAGTCAAGGGTCCGGGCCAAAACCTCTCTGCCAGCCGCTTTGCGCCCGACGGTATCTTTCCAACCATCTTCTTTACCGCTTTTATATCGGCTATATGTACCGTCAACGGTTTATTCTTGGGGCGTTTCTTTATCCTGTATATCTTTCCGACAGCCCCTTTATTCAGCAGGTTTGCGCCCAATCCGTATACGGTCTCAGTCGGAAACGCGACTAATCCGCCGTTCCTTAACACGCAAGCCGCGGCCTTGATCATTCCGGGCTGCGGCTTGACTGGGCTTAATCTCAATAAAATAGTCCTCATTTAAATTTCTTGTTCTTCGCCGCGACCTCTGCCGATAACCTCTTCTTAAACGCCTCTAATTTCTTCGCGGTCTTCGATTCGGTCAAGCCCAAGATCTGAAGCGCGAATATCGCCGCATTCTTCGCGCCGGCCCTGCCTATGGCCATAGTGGCAACCGGAACGCCGGACGGCATCTGCACGGTCGATAACAGCGAATCTATACCTCTAAAATTCTTTGTTTCCATCGGCACGCCGATGACCGGTAATCTCGTAAGCGAAGCGACGACACCTGCCAGATGCGCCGCGCCTCCGGCGCCGGCTATTATCGCCTTTATGCCGCGCTTGGCGGCTGACTTCGCGAAAGCATGGACCAAGGCAGGGCTCCTGTGCGCCGATAGCACCCTCAACTCGAAAGGCACCGCAAAATCCCTCAATACTTTAAAAGCATCCTCCATCGTCGGTAAATCTGAATCCGAACCCAATATAATAGCGATCCTTGGATTAGCCATTATTACCTCCACTTTTCGCTCTATTAAGCGCCCTGTATCCTATGTCTCTCCTGAAATGCATGCCTTCAAATTCGATCAGATTGACCGCATTATAGCACCTGTATATCGCATCTTTTATATCGGACCCCAGCGCGGTCACGTTCAATACTCTGCCGCCGGAGGTTATAAATTTATCTCCCGCTTTCTTGGTGCCCGCATGAAAGATATAAACGTCCTTTAATCTCTTAAGGCCCTCCAACCCTTCTATCTCAAATCCGGTCTTGTATTCGCCGGGATAGCCTCCTGAGGCCACGACGACCGAGACGCATGGCCTGGCATCCCATTCGAGGGAAAAAAGGTCTATCTCGTCGTCTATAGAGGCGTCGATTAGATCGACAAGGTCGTTCTTTAATCTCGGCAATATCGCCTGGGTCTCCGGGTCGCCGAAACGGCAGTTGAATTCCAGGACTTTTGGGCCCGAGGCGGTCAGCATCAATCCCGCATACAAGACGCCCTTATACTGGATACCCTCTTTCAGCATCGCGTCTATCGTCGGACTTATTATATCCTTCATTATCCCGCCAAGAGTTTCGGCGGAAACTGCCGGGGCCGGAGAATACGCGCCCATCCCGCCGGTGTTGGGCCCTTTATCTCCGTCGTAGACCCTCTTGTGGTCCTGCGCCGACGCGAGCGGCACGGCGTCTTCTCCGTCGGTCACGGCGATGATAGAGGCCTCTTCGCCCTCAAGGCACTCTTCTATAATCACCTTGTTACCGGCATCCTTAAATATCTTCTTCTCCATAATGTCGTCTATTGCCGTCAGTCCCTCTTCTTTCGTCGTGCAGACGACCACACCTTTGCCTGCGGCGAGACCGTCGGCCTTTACGACGAACTTGTGTTTCCCGCCAGAGGCGGGAAGGCCTTTTACATAGTCCTTCGCCGAGGCGCTGCTCGTAAAGACCTCAAAATCAGCGGTTGGGATATTGTGCCTTTTCATGAGCGATTTCATAAAGACCTTGCTCGACTCTATCTGCGCGGCCGCCGACGTTGGGCCGAATATCCTTATCCCCTTCGCATTAAATTTGTCGACGATGCCGCTTGCGAGCGGCGCCTCTGGACCTACGACAGTAAGTTCTATCTTCTGCCGCAAGGCAAAATCTAACAGCCCTCCAACGTCCTCAGCTTTTATATCGGCGCACTCGGCTATATCGCAGATGCCGCCGTTGCCCGGCGCGCAGTAAATCTTATCAATGTCTTTTGATTGCGCCAGTTTCCACACCAGTGCATGCTCTCTCCCGCCAGAGCCTACGACTAAAGTCCGCATATTATCTTTACCCCGCGCCTGCCTTTCTCAATCGAGCCGACGACCCATGACTTTATCCGGTATCCGTCAAAGACCTTCTTGGCGACTCTGAAATCCTCTGGCCGGATCACGATGACCATCCCCAGCCCCATATTGAACGTGCGGAACATCTCTGTCTCGGCTATCTTCCCTTTTGCCTGTATCCGCATAAAGATCTCCGGAATCGTCCAGCTTCCTTTTACTATCACGAGCTTTTTATCCTTAGGCACTATCCGCGGGATCTTCTCCAAAAACGCCCCGCCTGTTATGTGGGCGATACCCTTTATCCTTATCTTTTTCTTTAACTCTAAGATCGGTTTTACATAAATCCTCGTCGGCTTCAATAATTCCTTTGCGAGCGCTTTTAATTCCGCCCGCGAAAATATCTTTCTGACCAGAGAATATCCGTTCGCGTGAAGTCCGCTCGACTCAAGCCCCACAACGATATCGCCGATTTTCATATCCGTACTATCTATTATTTGACCTCTCTCGACAGCCCCCACGCAAAAACCGGCCAGGTCATATTCGCCCTTCTTGTAAAAGGCCGGCATCTCCGCGGTCTCTCCTCCGACCAAAGCGCAGCCGGCCTGCCTGCAACCCTCGGCGATCCCTTTTACCACATCTACCAGCACTTTCTTCTCTATCTTTCCCGTCGCTATATAATCGAGGAAAAATAACGGTTCGGCGCCTGTCGTCAGGACATCATTTACGTTCATCGCCACCATATCTATGCCGACCGTGTCGTGCTTATTTACAATAAACGCTATCTTTAATTTTGTGCCGACTCCGTCGGTCGAAGATACAAGGACCGGGTCTTTGTATCCCGCCGCTTTCAGGTCAAACGTCCCGCCGAAACCGCCTATCCTGCCGGAAGCGCCCGGCCGCACCGTCAATTTCGTATATCTCTTTATCGTCCCGACAAAGACATTTGCCTTATGGATATCGACGCCTGCCTTCTTATAGGTCATCCCCATCTTTATCAATACCCCTTGTATTCTGTCGCGAATTTGTTCGCTTCCCCGCCGAAAGGAACCGGATAATCACCGGTAAAACACGCCGTGCAGTAGTTCTTCGGGCAGGAGACACAACTCAACATCCCCTCCACCGAAAGATAGCCGAGCGAGGTGACACCTAAAAACTTCCTTATCTCTTCTATTGAATTATTGGCCGCGATAAGTTCTTTTCTCGTCGGAAAATCGATGCCGTAGAAACAAGGATATTTTATCGGCGGGCACGATATCCTCATATGTATTTCTTTGGCGCCGGCCTGAAATAGTTTCTTGATCCTTGCCTTCGAGGTCGTCCCGCGGACGATCGAATCATCAACGACGATTGCCCTCTTCCCCTTGAGCAACTCCCTTATGGGATTGAGTTTTACCTTGACACCGAAATCGCGTATGTGCTGCAACGGCTGAATAAAAGTCCTGCCGATATAATGGTTCCTTATTATTCCCATCTCAAGCGGAATGCCGGACTCGTGAGAAAGCCCCAGCGCCGCAGGCGTTCCCGAGTCAGGGACGGGTATTACCAGGTCCGCATCGATCGGATGTTCCTGCGCGAGACTATGGCCTAATTTCTGTCTTACGAGATGGACGCTCTCTCCGAATATATAAGAGTCGGGCCGCGCGAAATATATGTGTTCGAATATGCAATGCGCTATCCTCTTTGACTCACCGAACGGTTTTATCGAACGCAGACCCTTTTTAGTTATGAAGAGGGCCTCTCCGGGTTCGAGTTCCCTTACGAATTCCGCCTCGATGAGGTCCAATGCACAGGTCTCGCTCGCTAAAACATACGCGCCGCCTAACCGGCCGAGGCACAGCGGCCTCCACCCGTGAGGGTCACGCACGCCGATCAACTGGTCTTCTTTCAATATGACAAGTGAAAAGGCGCCCTTGATCTGCTTTAAGGCGAATATCAGGCTCTCCTCGAAATTCTTGTGCTCGGGCCGGGCGAGAAGATGGATTATCGTCTCGGAATCAAGCGTCGTCTGGAATATCGCGCCCCGCGCTTCGAGTTCCGCGCGCAGAAGCGCCCCATTGACCAGGTTGCCGTTGTGGCCGATAGCTACCGTGCCGCGGGAGTAGTCCACGATTACCGGCTGAGCGTTCTTTAATGTCGTGGAGCCCGTCGTTGAATACCTGACGTGCCCGATAGCGACATGGCCCGCGAGTTTACTCACCTTCTCCTCGTCAAATACGTCGGAGACTAAACCCATCCCCTTGTGCGCATATACCGAATCCCCATCAAAAGAAGCGATGCCGGCGGACTCCTCGCCGCGATGCTGAAGGGCATAGAGCCCTAAATACGTAAGCCGTGAAGCCTCTTTATGGCCGTATACGCCGAATAACCCGCAATGCTCCTTTATGCCTTCGCTCATTTTATGCTCCTGCTGTCATTATACATTATCGACACCGTTCTTGAATATCCTCACCCCGTCGCCTTCTTTCCTTGCCTCGCCGCGTGACCATCTCGGATGCTGAGTCGGAAATATATGACGTTCCGGATGCGGCATAAGCCCGAATACCCGTCCGGTGACATCGCATATCCCCGCGATATTGTCCACCGAGCCGTTCGGATTCCACGGGAATCCCGCTAATTTCCCGTGGGGGTCGACATATCTAAATACGACCTGCCCGTTCATCCATAATCTATCAAGGACTTCTTTGTTCTTCGGGACAAATTTTCCTTCGCCGTGCGCGGCCGGTATATAGATCGTCTCGCCTATGTCCCTGGTCCAGACGCACTTTTCCTGCGCATGCAGGTCGAAACTCTTGACCATCTTCAAATATACCCACCTGTCCTCGTATCTGGCGGAATCGTTCGTCGTAAGCGTGGCCTCCAGTTCCTCTCCGTATTCGCTCTTTCCCGGAAGCAACCCCGCCTTGACAAGGACCTGAAATCCGTTACAGATGCCGATTATAAGTTTTCCGTCACTGATAAACTTTTCTAACTCAGCCGATAGTTTATACTTAAGCTCGTTGGCGAGGATCTTTCCCGAGGCCACGTCATCGCCGTATGTAAAACCGCCCGGGATAGCCAATATATGGTAATTCTTCAGCCTCTTTTCCTTATTGACCAGTTGGTTGATATGGACGAGCTCTGTCTGCGCTCCGACATATTCGAAAGCGAAGGCCGTCTCCAAGTCGCAATTGGTGCCCGCCGCGCGAAGAACGATGACTTTGACTTTCTCCTTTATCGCTACCATCTAAGCGGCCTCTGCCATGCCTCCTTTAATTCGCCCGAGGCGACCTTGACAACCGTCTTTCCGTCAAGGCCGTAAACCGTGAAATCTTCTTCCTCGCAAACTTTACCGATGAGGCCGATCCTGATGCCTTTCATCGCCCTCTTGAAATTCTTGCGATTGGCTTCGCTTACCTCGACGACAAACCGGCTGTTCGATTCCGAGAATAAGACGTAATCATCCCGCCTGACCCCCTGCTTTTTATATCTCGGCTTAAACGGCACCTTGTCCAGATTTATCTGTGCTCCGTATCCGCCGGCGAATGCCATCTCGGCGGCCGCGACACCTATCCCGCCCTCAGAGCAGTCGTGGCAGGCACTGACGAGACCTTTCTTTGTCGCGGCGCTTAACTTTTCCATCAATACCCGGCCGCGCTGCGTATTTACCGTCGGAACGGAATTGCCCAACAGCCCGTTTAACGCGTAATAATGCGAGCCGCCGAGTTCGTCATGAGT
>JAUYOH010000053.1 GCA_030695925.1 Candidatus Omnitrophota bacterium | reverse complement strand
CCCGCAAGTCAGACGTTTATCTTCGATACTATCAAGGCTCGATGCGGGATGAACGTGGCGATCGATTCATGCGACATAGGAAGTTTTTACAAGCAGGCGTATATCGGGGGCCAGCCGATATCGATGACGGCGAAGTCTTCTCCGGCTATTACAGCGCCCGCCGCTAACCCGAGGATCGATATCCTCGTGGTTAATTCAGCCGGGACCCTATTGTGGGTTATAGGTACGGAGGCAGCCAGTCCGGTTCCCGACTGGGCAGGGATACCGTCAGCTCGTATTCCGATATGCCTCGTCTATTGCAAGACCACCATGGCCAAGGTTGTCGATTATGAGGATAAGGATGCAACTCCGAACGAGGGATTTATATATAGCGACATAAGGCCTCTTTACTGGGCAGCTGTCAGTAATTTATCGGCATTGTCGGACGTATCGATATCGGGATTGGCCAATAATCACGTGCTTCGGTATAACTCAGGCACAGGCAAGTGGGAAAATAAGACGCCTAGGGCCGTTTACGCATAAGGAATGAACGATGGCAGATTACGTATCAGGGCCTCCGAAGGATTCAGGAGGGTTGCCCGTACCGGTTACATGGACGGACGATCCGCTTCAGCAGGATATAACGGAGCCAAAGAAACAGCATCTTGTTGAGATGAGGGCGGCCCTGCAGGCTTTGGACGGCCACTATCACGTCTTTAACGGGAATAATTCTCAAGCCGAGCTACCCGATGTTGCCGTGTCGTGGCTGGTTCCAAATGCCAATATTGTAATTGACGAGACATTCGTGGCGGCCCAGCACATAAATGAGATCATAGGGTTTATCAAGAATTTCGCGGGGCATTACCATTACGTGCCGGGATACGGGGTAAATTCGACGACCTATTCGCCCTCATTCAGCTTTGAGGATGATCCGGTCAGCGTAGATGTCACGTGGATCAAGGCATCGGCCCACGAGGAATTAAGGACTCATCTGGAAAGTCTTGCAGGTCATACCCACTCGGTATGCTGCGAGTGCGAATGTCAGTGCACCTGCACTTGTACCTGCACGTGCGCGTGTACCTGCACCTGCGAATGCCGGTGCGATGCGGAGATGTAAGAATGAACTCATGCTACCTGATGATGACGAATCGCTGCAATATGAACTGCTCTTACTGTTACGAGAGAGAATTTTTCAAGGACAACTTGAAGGATATCTCGGAAGAGACGGCGAAAAGGGCCGTGGACTTTTTGGTTGAAAATCATAAGCCGGGAGTGAAAGCGCGACCTAACGAAGATATAAATATCTGCTATTTCGGGGGAGAGCCGACCTTGAACTGGGAGGTCTTAAAAAAGAACATCGCATACTGCCGTTCGATCGAAGCCGAGAAGAAGATTAAATTCGGCCTGTATCTTCTTACCAACGCGAAGGATCTTCCGCAACCCGAAGAAGAATTTTTTAGGGTCCTTCGGGATCACAGTGTAAAGATGCAGGTGTCTTTGGACGGGTGTAAGGAGGCGCACGATTCGACGCGAGGGCATTTCGACGCGATTGTAAAGAATACCCGAAAGATAACGGAAGCGTTAAATCGCCACATAATCGTTAGGATGACCGTGACGCCCGCCAACGTAAGGCATGCGTTCCGAAGTTTCAGGGCAATGGCGGACCTTTCATGCACGGTTAATATGGTGCCGATCGTGGAAGAGGAATGGACAGAGGAACTGATAGAAGTCGCAAAAGGCGAATTCAAAAAGATTATGAATTACTATCAGAAGCTCTCGCGCATGAAGCCCGTAAGATTCAATATCGCCGAGAATTGCGTTAATCCGGCCTTCAGGCATTGTCAGGTGGGATCAAGCATGGTCTCGATCACCGTGGACGGGATAGTATATCCGTGCCACAGATTTCAGTTTCATGCGGAGCCGGAGAAGAACTGGAAGATGGGGGATATCTTTAACGGGATAGAGCGTTATCCTAACTTTAACGGAATATTCGCGAAGTGTTATTCGTGCGAAACAAATATCTGCCATCCGTGCCCGTCCGCTTTTATTTTAAAGAACGGCGGCAGGGCCCCCGAGTATTACTGCAGGTGGAATAGGGAGATAGAAGGATGTGTAAGGACGCAGGCCCTCGAGGTAAGGCGATATAACGAAAACGAGGTATTGACGCGAAAGATCGATTTAATGCTGGAAGGACTGGGAGAAATTCAGAAATGCGTAAAAGAGCAGTAGTAGTAAATCCTCCCGTATTTACTCCGAAGCCGTGGAGCAACGTCGAGTGCGGCTCGATGGGGGTGTATACCTATGCCTCAGTTTTAAGGAATGAGGGCGTTAACATAGACGTATTCGATTTCGTATCTGAAAGAAGGGAGCTGGACGGATGGGAAGATGTAAGGGTGGAAAGGGTCGCAAAGGTCGGTAATTACGAAAGCGAGCGATTGCGAAAGCGTATTTATTACGTGGGGGTAAACGAGAGGCGCTATATCGATTATCTTAAGGCGTGCAAGCCGCCTATTGTGATCATATCGTGCCTCTTTACCTTCTACTGGCAGGGGGCGAAGCTCGCGTATGATCTGACAAGAGAATACAGTCCCGAAAGCGAGATATGGTTTGGAGGCAATTATTCGACGCTCTGCTACGAACACGCGCTCGATAATTTCCCCGAGGCCCGCGTGAGTGTTTCCGCGACAACCATCCCTGACAGATTTGTCGATATAAACCTCGGATTCTATAAAGTCATTCCGAGGATGTTTCCGATTCTTACTTCGGTAGGGTGCGCGTTCTCGTGCAAATGGTGCGCGGTTCCGTTTCTTGAGGGGAACAAGATGCAGTTTAAGGATCCCCGCAAGGTAGTCGAGGATATGGAGACAAAATACCGCCTCGGGGTAAGGTCCTTCAGGTTTATAGATTCGCATCTCTTGGCGGACTACGAAAATCATTTCAAGGTGATTCTCGAAGAACTCGTAAAGAAGCCGTGGAGGGCCGAACTTCATTCCTACGGAGGGCTGAACCCTCTTTACGTTACGCAAGGCATGCTGGAGCTCATGGCGGAGGCCGGATTCGTCAGGATTCAGCTTCCGATCGAAACTTCAGACGAGAAGACGCTTAAGGATAATAACAGGCCTGTCTCGGCAGGCATGTGGGAGGCGGCCATAAAGAAGCTTAAAAGGATTAACCGCTTTCAGGTGGTCAGTTACGTCTTGGCGGGCCTGCCGGGCCAGACGATAGAGGATATTTACAGAACCATAAATTTCGTGGAGGGTCACGGCGTTACGCCGGTACCGCTTTTCTTTACGCCGATACCGACTACTCGGTACGAGGATCCGAGGCCTTTGGAGGACCTGCATCCGTATCTTTTTCCTTTTGCTTCGGATGATATGCCGGCCTTGGAGCTCGAAAGGATACAGGAAAAGTATTATACCGGCGGCGTCCATGTCTCGGAAATCATAAAAGGATCAAAGACCGTTTACGAATCGGGGCCCGCGATAAAGGATAAGTCATGATACCGGTATGCCCCGAGTGCTCTAAATTCGGAGAGGTCGCGAAACTCCATCTTGAGGAAACGAAGCTTGTTTGTAAGATGTGCGGATTCGTTTATCCGGGCGAGTTTAAGGAAGAGGACGGGATGATCCTGTCAAAAGGCGAGATCGAACTTAATCCGAAGCCCGATTCTATCATGTACGTGAAGCTGGTGGATATGAACGACCCATCAAGACAGAGGTGTGAGGTTATCGAGACATTGCCGCTCGTTCCTTTCTTAAACGGGAAAAATGTCAAAAGCTATAAGATAAAAGCCCGCTACGAACTCGAGGTTTACTATGAATGAACTGTATTCGTTCTGGGACGCGGTAAGGGCTTTGGGCCTTACGGGAGAAGATATTGTCATGGAGTACAAGGCATGGCACATGTGGCATAACAGAACAAGGCCCGACCTTGTTCTTACACTTTTAATGGACTGGCGGTTCAGGGCCCTCTCGAAGATAAGGTTTTACTTTGAGGTTATGATGAAGATTAAGGATAAGCGAGCGAAGATATTTGATCGAGAGTCGTTCAAGAGGGCCCTTAAAGAGGATATAACCGTATACAGGGGCAATGCCGGCGTATTCAACCCCGCGTATGACGAGAAGTTTTATTTTGTCGCGATGACGGCCTCGTTCGATACGGCGTTAATGTTCGCGAAATTTCCGGACGCCAAGGCAGTGCATCTGCCGGTGCCTCCGGAAAGGAAACAGTACTGGGTTGTCGCTGTAACATTGCCATTAAAGCGGATATTGGCTTACAGGGACCTTGCTGATGAAGAGGTATGGATCGGCCGTGAAGACTATAAAAATTCGAAGGTACTCGTCCAATGCGGAGTATAGAGTTCATAGCGAAAGCCGGCAAGAGGCTTGAGATTCAGGAAGTAGATTCGAATCAGAACGTGTTTATCTGTCCGGCGATTGACCTCGAAGAGCATCCGTATTTCGGAGGCAGGGCCGTAAGGCAGTATAAAGTAAAGATCGAATATGATGTAGCACCGATTACGGAGGTTTAAGATGATTCATTGACCTAATTGCGGGAAAGATTTTAAGCTCGTAAAAACGGGCGATCAGCTCGTCTGCCATAACTGCGGATACACGGACCCGAGGCCCGCGCCCACGGGCAAGGAATTCATAGTTTCGGAGAAGATCATTACTTTTGAGTGCGGAAGCCTCGATACGCT
>JAUYOH010000051.1 GCA_030695925.1 Candidatus Omnitrophota bacterium | reverse complement strand
ACTCATGGCACTACTACTCCGTTACTTACACGCCGGGAACAAGCCTATGGAAGATATATCGCAATAACAGCGTGGATCAGTCCGGCACAAAACTTGCCGCAACTGTCCTGGCAGGTTCAGGCGCCTTTACTTTAGGCGAGGCCCTCTCAAGCGGCCTATCAGCTATCATGGCGGAGTTTCGTGTGGCTAACTACACGGTTTCTCAGGCGCAAGCCGCGTGGGAATACTTCAACATGCTTAATCCCGCGACGACTGTAATTTTTGGCATGGAAAGCAGCGAGTTTTCTACGGCCATGTGGTATTCGGCTGGCAAGATGTATCTAAATGTAGATGGAGAGCAGGTCTTGCAAGCCACATCATCGGGGCTTGGTTTTCCGGGCCTTGCAGGCTCAAGCATGTTGAAGATCGACTCCAGCCGTCTTCTTGTAGCCGCGATTTCCGGGACGGATTACGAGCCGCCATTAACAGCTTCTTACTCAATATATAAGGCTAGCGGTCAAATATATTTGCAGGGCGATACCTATCCTTCAGGAAATCAGTTTTACGGAACAGATGCTTCCGGAAACCGCGGATGGCGCGGCCTTCCGGTGATAGCGAATCTAGATGGTGGTTTGGCGAACGAAAATTATGGGGCGGTTGGAGTTTCACCAATAGACGGCGGAGCCGCTTATTAGGGAGGTATAAGATGGCTGTTCAAATTCAATTTAGACGCGACTATTCCGGGAACTGGTCATACTACAACCCCACTTTGGCGCAAGGAGAGCTCGGCATAGAGACCGATACCATGAGACTGAAGTTGGGGGATGGCTATAACTCGTGGAATAGTCTTTCGTACTGGACGGGGTCTGGCTCAAGTTACTATTTTTATTCTCCTCTTTACAACTATGGTTCTGACGTATATTTGCAGCTCAACTCTCCGCTCTTCGATAATTACGGCTATCTCGATATAAACCGTACGGAGAGTATCGAGACTGACTATTATGGCGCGCTACATCTCGTGGGGGACAGCTATTCGCCGTCCGCGTACAACTTTTACGGCACAGATTACTGGGGGAACAAGGGATGGTATTCAATTCCCTATAGCACTTCATACTTCGTATACGATGTTGGACAGAGTAGCTCCGATGCCGTAGTGAGCGTCGATTTTAATTCGCAGTCGGTTGGAACAGCTTCGTTTGTTTCGAGCATAAGTCCTTATACAAATTATGCCGTAACAAGCATTCCATAGGAGGAGAGTAATGGCTCATGACATGGGGCAGAAGACAGAGGTTCTTATTGGAAGGGACGGAAGCCAGGTAACGCGCCTTGTCACATATACCTGCATGAGGTGCGTTAAGAGGCTTTGCGAATGCCCTGAAAGAGTTTCGCCGAGTGAATGGGACTGGTCTAAAGACAGTCATATAGGTGTAATAGTAGCGCAAAAAGTCCAAGAGGAACTGGACAAGAGAAAGGAGATGTAACATGGCACAGGGTAGGCGGGTGAAGTGGGTCGAGCAAGGAGTTGTCATAGAGATTATCGAAGAGACTAACGG
>JAUYOH010000049.1 GCA_030695925.1 Candidatus Omnitrophota bacterium | reverse complement strand
GGGTCCCGCATTTATGATAATTGCCGGCACATCTAAAAGTGAATTGCCGCGCTGTTTCCAGCGCTCGACGGACTTCATGTCTTCGCGGTATCCGTTTGCCTTGCTGATCTTCTTAAGTTCGGTCTCGATATTATTTAATATTCTCTCCCTGACCGACTCGCCCATTAAAAGAACCTCCACGCCTTATCAATCGCCCGTTCAAAGGAAGTGTTGAGTATTTTTATAAAAACACCTGTCATGTTACGAAACGTTTCGTAGAATTCCATCCTCGGCTTCATTGTGACTTCTTTTTTCAAGACAAAAAGCGGTTTTACCTCACGCGAGCGCTTCTTAACCTTTACCAAAAATATTTTTTCGCCGAATTTAAGGGGGATTACGTTCGGCAGATTTTTTATGTCTTTATATTTTTTACGAAGCTGGCCGGATTTGGTAAACATCTCGGCCCTTGCTGAAAGAGGCACTGCGAGCGATCCTCCGCTTGCGCTACGGACTTTTCCGCCTTCTTCATGGAGCTTTGCAATCTTGGAATCCGAGTAAATCCTCGCCTCCATATCCTCGATTATTTGAGGCGTAATCACCTCTTTATGGAAGTGCGTAAATATTCCTCTGGGATGAGCCCTTATCCCCGGAGGCCCTTTAAGGAGCCTTGCGCGGAATTCCTTTAGGAATTTTCGCGCCGCATGATCAAGGCCGTCTTTAAGCTCCTCTTTTAATGCCTCAGGCACGAGATGCAAAGCCCGCTCAAAGTTTTTTGTATTAAGCGTGAGTGTAATATCTAGCATGATTTATCTCTGAATTAGGAGATGCCACAATGCCTCGTCTTTTGAGATTATGTCTATTACCCGCCACTCGACAACTTCTCCATCTACCTCGGCCGGAAGCATAACCTTGTCTTCGCCTTTACTCACTCGCGTAGTTCCAAGGTCCTTGTCGTTCAGGATATAGAGTTCTGCTTGGGATTGGAGGATCCTGCCTCCGTCCTCCAATCCCGTGTCAGGTCTTTCGCGGACAACAATAGCTCTTATATGGCGAATGCTCTCGTCATATGCTACGTAGGTAATATCCTCTGCGAGCTCATCCTTATTCAGGAATGCCTTATCTGCATCGTCTTTAAGCTTTTCCCTGAAGCTCATCTTTAGGCATCGACTTTTATGAGGTGCCCGAAATAAGGATCGATTACTATCTCATCGACATGCTGCCTGACCCTGAATATGTCAGACCTTATCTCCTCGGCCCTGTACTGCTCAACCGTGGCATTTTCCGGCGAATCGGATACCCAGAGGAAGGTCCTTCCTATTCCCGGCTGCGAAAGGTCCTGTCCGCTGTCAGCAACGAGTGCCACGAGTGCATAGTCGTCGCTCCAGATGTCCGCACTTACGAAGGGCTTCCCTTCTTTTGCGGTATTACGTATTGCCTTTCCTTCAAAGATGTACTGGATACCGAAAAGATCAGCCAGGGCATTCCTCAGTTCTGCGTCCGTAAGACGAGCTACGTACTTTATCGCGTCTTTCACGACCGTAAGCGCCTTAAGCCGCTCGATATTGGTACTTGAGCATATCAAGGCATTCGGCAGCATACCGCAGTTAGCCCTTATCTTCTGCTTAACATCCTTAACCTGCTGTATGGCGTCGCTTGCGATGTTATCCCAGGGATTTGCCGAGTGATCCGTGTAAAGAGGCGCTCCCGTGAAGACGTTCGTATCAAATACACTGTCTGCGATACGCTTTTCCTGCGCCTGAAGGACACGGCGGGTCGTGATCTTCGTTGTTACAAGCTCTGCGTCAAAGTCCGACGCATACATGGTGCGTTCCGAGTCATCCAGAGGCCCTTCCAATCCGTGCTCCTGGCAGTTATACGACTTATCCTTGGCCCCGAATCCGTCACGGTTATAGTTGCCCCTCGATGCCCTTTTTGTATCCGCGTCCCGGGTGATACTTTCCCTTGTTATCGCCGGAAATATAGACTTCTGCTTCTGGGTCCTGAATATCGGAAGCACATTCGTCCCGATAAACTCGCCCGCCTGCTCGATATACTCCATCATCGCTACACCCAAATCCATCCTGGGCGTTGCCCTTACACCCTG
>JAUYOH010000042.1 GCA_030695925.1 Candidatus Omnitrophota bacterium | reverse complement strand
TTAAAACACCGGATCTCGATAAGCGTTCAGGGTAAGCAAAAGGACAAAAGCTATCTTATCAATTGCCCAAGCCCATCGGCTTTTTTGTATCACAAGGGAGCGACCTTTATTTATAGGGAGAACGAAGAGAAACGAGCCAAGGATTTATACTACATGTATTTCATCTTACGGTATGCGCCGGATATTGATGTAATTTTAAAGGAAGTATCCCAGTACAGAGAAAAAGGGTATTTAATGGATGTGCCGGATAACATAAATAAGTTCTTCGAGAGAGTTTCAAGTCAGGGATGTCTTTTGATAGAGGAGGAGAACGGCTCCGATGAATACATCCATGACGTACGGCAGGACATATTTGATAGATTTAATGGACTGAAGGAAGCATTGAAAGGGAATGGGTAGTGAAGACCTTTGCCATCGGCGATATTCATGGCGCCTATAAGGCATTGATACAGTGTTTTAAGCGCTCAAAGTTTGATTATAAGAAAGACCGCCTGATTGTGATGGGCGATGTTTGCGACGGGTATCCTGAAGTCAAACAGTGTATTGATGAGTTGTTAAAGATCAAGCACTGCGATCTGGTTATTGGCAATCATGATATGTGGGCGCTGGATTGGGCGCTTAAAGGCGATAAGCCGGAGATATGGACAAAGCAGGGCGGTGACCGGACAATGGCGTCATATAACGGCGGGCCCATGCCGCAAGCGCATATTGATTTTTTGAAGGGTGGCCAGCTTTGGATTGAGTGCGATGAACAGGTATTCGTGCATGGGGGATTCAATACGGATCTATTACTTAAAAGCCATAGCGCGGATGCATTAGTCTGGGATAGAACCCTTCTTGATATGGCATGGAAGATGCACATATCTGGCCGTAAATGCCAATTAGGTAAGTACAAGGACATATTTATTGGCCACACGACAACAGAGGCTTATCGAACGCTTCAGCCAATTCATGTGTGTAATATTTGGAACCTCGATACAGGCGCTGGATGGTCAGGCAAGCTCACTATAATGGATGTTGATACGAAGGAATATTGGCAGTCGGATTTGTCGCCGGATTTATATGGCGGATTACCGAATCAATTATAAATTGGAGCAGATTTTTAAATAAGGAGTATTTCTTATGCCAATGATTAAATGTACTGATGAGCAGGCTTATTTAATTGAACTGTGTTTGGAAACCATGTGCAGAGCTACCATGGGTCAACTAACGCATGTTATCGAATCTTTGGAACAGATTAGAGGAAAATTATTTGAGGTAAAATGCCCGGATGGAGAAGTGCGGAGTTTTTATTCTCTTGGGAAATATATAGAAGAAATGATAAAACCCATCCTTTTCCCGGAGTTATCCTCCAATCAAAGTTATGGAGTCGGGCAGAAAGCCATTGGGAAAGGGCAGGTTTTGTATGAAATGGTAAAGGTTTTGCAAAATTACAGAGCTGAGAAAGATAATCATCCTGAATTTTCAGTTACTAAGCATAAGCCATTACACTATAGTAAAGAGCCATTGATTGAGGTCTTGAACTTGCAGAATGAAATGAAGCAGGTTAAGAAGAAAAAAGGGCTCACAATGCGTTCAAAAGGGGCCCGGGCGGGCGGAGTTAAGCGAAAGGGTTATTGTGAGTAAAGAAGGACAAAACAAATCCGAATTAATTTTATATCAAACGGAGGATGGCAAAACACGATTAGAAGTGCGCCTGCAGGATGAAACGGTATGGCTGACCCAAGCTGGTA
>JAUYOH010000032.1 GCA_030695925.1 Candidatus Omnitrophota bacterium | reverse complement strand
TTACATATCGGAAGAGGCCTTAAGCGAGGAATATCCGGAGTGGCCCAACGCCGACGCAGCGCGCCCCATGCACTATGCCGAAGACATGGACAAGGACTATTTCGAGTTCTATCCGAAGCCATACACCTCATGCGTGGGAACGAATTATGTAAGAGTCGACCACTGCTCCACACCTACACCCATGGCGAACGATTCAAGCTCACCCGACCTCGACTTGAAAGGAATCTTGCATCTTGCGGTAATAGACTGGGTCGTAGCCACGGGCTTTGAGTCGAGGGGCTATGGGGACTTAGCCAATGATCACTGGTCGAAATATTTCGACAAGATAAAGTCCTATTTGATAGAGAAATCCAACAGGGCCGACGAAGAGATTGTGATGCAAAACTACAGGAATCACTAATGGGTAGTTACCAGGGTCTGACAAAGCCGGAGAGCGTATTCTTCATAAAGAACTTCGAGGGGCAGGATACCGCTACCAAAGACCTCTCGCTTACGAACAAGGGCGATATCGCGCAGAACTGCCGCTTCAACGTCGAGGTGGGCAGCGTCACCAAGCGAAATACGATAGCCTATTACAACGTTTCCGCGGATCCCGATCCTATACAATCCATATACCGTTATTATACTACGACAGGAAGCCAGCACCTTCTCCAGATAAACGGCAACACGCTTCGTGTCGGAAACGACTCTAACGGCACTTTCTCCACGATTCATACGTTTTCGTCTTCGAGTGGATACCGATTCTCGGCAGTTACATATAACGACCTCTGCATAGTTTCTACGGGCCAGGACAATATTATTCAAACAGACGGTGTGGTGGCCTGGGAACTCGGCTCATGCAAGGCCGCCTTGGTAGCCGACGCAGGAGGATCGGTTACCGCGGGAGCTCACTATTATGCCGTTACGTTTACGGTATCAGGCTCGGACGTGGTAAACGGCGCTTTGAGTAACACCGTTACTGCGGACGCTTCGCATACTAAGGTAGCACTTTCCAGTATACCTCTCGGGCCTACGGGAACGACCGCAAG
>JAUYOH010000026.1 GCA_030695925.1 Candidatus Omnitrophota bacterium | reverse complement strand
AAACCGCCTTATAAGCCCGAAGACAAGTCAATCGGTACCGTTTGGAGGATCGACCTTTTAAGAAGAGGCGATCCGACAAGCCCCGACTACTATACGGATGTCTGGGAAGTTGACTGGGAGGGCAAGAAGCGCAACACGGGTCTTAAACACCCTACCGTAAAGCCGACCGAGGTATTCGCGATCCCCATGCGAGTTCATACCTCGGTGGGCGACATCTGCTACGAGCCGTTCTCGGGATCGGGATCGCAGATCATAGCGGGTGAGCGTGTCAATAGAAGGGTCTACGCTATGGAGATCGAGCCGGTGTTCTGCGACGTGGCGGTGCAACGCTGGGAAGATTTTACGGGAAAGAAGGCGGTCAGGTCTTAAATGGCGGAAGAGAGCAGTAATTTAATAAAGTTAGCAAGAAAGAAGCGACATATTCATCTTGTCGAGAAACTCGGCAAGGGATCGCTCAGTCAAAAGGAAATGGACGAACTCGCCGAATACGAGAAAGAGGCCGAAGGGCAGGTGCCTGTTCTCGCTGACGGAACGGTGGATCTTGTGACAATCGCGGTATATCTCGAAAAGTCGGTTAAAAGCATCAGGCGTTATGTAGATGCGGGGATGCCTGCCGTAAAGAGCCCGACAGGCGAAATATTGAGATTTAAGGTTTCGGATGCGTTCAAATGGTTCTATTCGCGCGAAGGCTATGACGACGGGTCAAGAACCAAGTGGGATATCGAATACCGCAAGAATAAGGCCAAGCTCTCGGAGATCGAACTTAAAGAAAAAGAGCGCGAGCTCATTCCGCACGAGGAACACGTCACGATATTAAAAAATCAGATACGGGGCATAAAGGCAGGCTTCTTAAGATTACCCAAGTATGTGGCGCCGAGGCTTTATCAGCAGGAACCCAAGGTCATTTGCGAAATGCTCGATAACGAGCTTCGTTACATAATGGGACAATTTTCGGGATCGTATCATGCCGCTCAAAGTAAGCAAAAAAATTCTTAAAACGGTAAAGCCGTATATCAGGGACGAATGGTCTTTGCCCGACAAAATCTCGGTATCCGACTGGGCGGACCTGAACAGGAGATTAGACGTGAAGACTTCGGCCGAGCCGGGCCAGTGGAATACATCCAGAACGCCTTATTTAAAGGGTATCATGGACGCGTTCTCGGATCCTTTCGTGGAAGAGATAACCGTCATGTCGGCTTCGCAGGTCGGCAAGACCGAAGCGATGTATAACATGCTCGGATTCTTAATCGATCAGGACCCCGGGCCTACACTCATGGTATTGCCGAGGATAGACGACGCAAAGAGCATTTCGACGAACAGGGTTTTGCCGATGATACAGACAAGCCCGTGCCTTATGCGTTACATACCCCTAAATTCGGACGAAATCACAAAACTCGAGTATCACTTCGACAGGATGATTCTTTACTTCGCCGGCTCAAACTCTCCGTCCGATCTCGCTTCGCGGCCTATAAGGTATCTGTTCTTGGACGAAGTCGATAAATATCCGAAATTTTCGGGAAGAGAGGCGGATCCGATAAAACTGGCCAGTGAGAGGCAGAAGACCTTCTGGAATAAGAAGACCGTCAAAGTCTCGACTCCAACGACAAGAGACGGCTATATTTACCGCGAATATGAAAAATCGGACATGTGTCGATTTTATGTGCCGTGCCCTCACTGCGGAAAATATCAGACCCTCGCATTCGGTCAGATCACATGGCCTAAAGAGGAATCTTCTTCGGAAACGGTCAAGAACGACAAGCTAGCGTGGTATGAGTGTATCGAATGCAAAGGGCATATCGACGATAATCAAAAATCAAGAATGATGCTTCAAGGCAAATGGACCCCCGAAATCAAAACCCGCACAAGACACAGAGGCTTTTGGATTAATTCGCTTTATTCGCCGTGGCTTACATGGAGCGATATAGCGGCCGAATTCCTGAAATCAAAAGATTATATAGAACTGCTCATGAACTTCGTCAATTCATGGCTTGCCGAGGTCTGGGAAGAGAAGATCGAAGAGACGACAATCGATAAACTGCGGACCTTGACGCGGGACTATGACGAAGGATCCGTGCCGGATGACTGCCTTGTCTTAACGGCAGGGGTAGACGTTCAAAAGGATCATTTTTATTACACCATCAGGGGTTGGGGATATTATGAGGAGTCGTGGCTGATAAGGGCAGGCAGATGCGAATATTGGGATGACATAGTCGATATTATCTTTAAGACCGAATACAAGAGGCTGTTATCCGAAGAGACGTTATCGGTCTATATGTCCTGTATCGATTCGGGGTTTAAGACCGACGAAGTATACAGGTTTTGTCGTCACTGGGCCGATAAGACCAAGGCCATTAAGGGCCAAGAGGAGATATCGGGCGGCAGATTCTATCGCGCCACGAAGATAGACATCAATTCGAGAACCGGATCTGTGATACCCAATGGTCTCGTTCTCTGGAATATCAACACCAACCAGTATAAGGATAAACTCAATCGTCTTATCACCTCGCGGGATCCCGTCAAATGGCACATCTTCCGAAACCCTACGGACGAGTATCTGAATCAAATGGCATCGGAACATAAGATACTGATTCGCAATAAAACGACGGGCAGGGCAAAAGAGCTTTGGCAGAAAAAGAAAGAAGCGCTCGCGAATCATTTCCTTGATGCGGAAGTTTACGCGCTTGCCGCGGCCGATTTTATACGGGCCTTAAACATACGAAAAGACGACTCGAAGAGGGTTTATAAGAAGGAAGCGACCGATAGAGAGTCGTGGATCAAACGAAGAGAAGGATCATGGTTATAGAATGGGGCGCTGGCTCGAACGGAAAGAAGATTGGTTAAAAAATGAAAACTGGCAAGGCAACAATAATAATAAATCAAAAGGCGCGGGACGGCCGGAGAATACGAGCGATGATTACGCTGTCAAATTTATCCCACTCAAATGCCCGAAGTGCGGATCGAAGAGGGTCAGGTGGTACGTTAGTCATCCGCCTATCAGGTATCATCGTTGTAAAGCATGCGGACACAATTTCAAATCGATTGAGGACGAAACGTGAAAAATAATTATTACTATAATAGCATAACGACCTACTTGTAAATTTCAGGATTTATACTATCCTTAATGTAAGAATAGTATAAAACAGGCGAAGCGGCCACTTTGCCTGATTGTCCGGTAAAAAACCCGATTCCTTAGCTAAGGGGGAGTCGGGTTTTTTATTGGATCGAAAGGAAGCGGATGGCATCGCCGACGAATGAAGAACTTGTAGAGATATTAAAGACTGCAATCGAAACCCGGTTAGCGGGCGGTGCGGTTCGGTCCTATACGATATCGGGAAGAAACATCCAATATGAGGGATTGGATGTGCTCGAGAAATTGCTGGACAAGTATGAAAAGCGGGTCGCCGCCAAAAAGTCAAACACCACTTACGCGAGGTTCGATAATCCGTCATGACCGAAAAGAAGACTTTAACGGAAAAGTTATCAGGCGCGCTCGATAAGACGATATCGGTCTTTTCGCCGAAGAGGGGTTTTAAGCGCAGGATGTATCGCGAGGCGATCAAGATATCGGAATCGTTCACGGCTTACAAGGGCGCGTCAAGGTCCCGCCTAAGGTCAAATTGGCTTCCGGGCCACGGCTCCGCGGACGAGGATTTACTGCCTGAGTTATCGGATATACGCGAGCGCTCGCGCGATCTTAACCGTAATGACGCCCACGCCTCAGGCATTACCGGCACCATGACCGTGAATGTGGTGGGGTCGGGTATAAGGCCGCAATCGAGGATTGACCAAGAGGTTTTAGGTGTTACCGAGGAGCAGACAAATGTGTTTCAGAAGACCGCGGAGAAGTGTTTTAAGCGCTGGATTCCTTACGCGGATGCGGGCCAGCGCATGGACTTCTACGAGATCCAGTCTTTGGTAGACAGGCAGATTCTCGAAAACGGGGAAGCTCTGATGATTCCTCTGATGATTGATGACGGGGATAGGCCGTATCCAACGGCTCTGCAGGTTATCGAATCGGACAGGCTTGATACGCCGCCTGAGCGAAGAGGCGATAAATCGATACGTTCGGGCGTCCGCATAGGCGAGAGGGGCGAGCCCTTAAGCTATTTTATCCGAAAGACTCACCCGGGCGATTATCGTTATTCCAAAGGCGAAGACAGGGGTTTTGTCGAAATCAAAGCGAAGAACGAATATGGCCGTAAAAACGTATTTCATCTCTATCACGTCTTAAGGGCGGGTCAGACGAGAGGAGTGCCGTTCTTTGCGCCGGTTTTATCGTATTTTAAGGATCTCTCGGAATACGCGGAAGCGGAGCTTGTGGCGGCCCGCATTGCGGCCTGTTTTTCGCTTTTTATAACGAGCGAGGGATCAAGCGATATCAGTCTTAATTCAGGTATTGATCGTAATTCTTCGGGCCAGTTAATTGAGGGGCTGGAGCCGGGCATGATTAAGCACCTTTTGCCGGGCGAAGATATAACGAGTTTTAACCCGCAGCGTCCGGGGGCCACGTTCGAACCGTTTGTTGAACGTATATTAAAAGCGATATCAGCCGCTTTGGGGCTTCCGTACGAGCTCGTGGCCAAAGATTTCTCAAAGACCAATTACTCGAGCGCTCGGGCGGCTCTTCTTGAAGCAAGGCGTTATTTCAAGATGAGGCAGGAGTGGCTTGCCCGAAAACTCTGCCAACCGGTATGGGAGATGGTTCTGGAAGAAGCATATCTAAAAAGAGACTTAAAAGCCGATACGTTCCTCAATATGAAGGAATACTGGACTCAATCCTCGTGGATCGCGCCCGGATGGGAATGGGTAGATCCGCTCAAAGAGGCGCAAGCGGCCGAAGTCGGTCTTAAGAACGGCATCATCACATATTCGGACCTTTACGCCTCGGAAGGCAAGGACTGGGAAGAAAGTCTGGAACAGAGAAAACGCGAACAAGACAAAATCAAAGAGTTGGGACTTGAGGAGGTAATAAACAATGATTCCAAACCGAAAGACAAGACAAAAGAAGAGGCTCCTGAGAAATCTCAAGATAACTAGCGGCACCGAGATGGCCATGCCGAAAGAGATTGATGTGGAGATCGAAGAACGAAAGGACGCCGAAGATGGCAAGTAAGGATATTTTGTTCAGAACCGATATCGCGAGGGGCGGCGCGAAAGTCGACCGCAAGCAAGAGGTGATCTCGGGTTTTGCGGTTGTGACGAAGGGGATAACGCACGATGAAAGGGGTGAATTCGATGATGATGCATTAGAAAAGATTGTTGAGCTGGGGAAGAAGCAGAAGATCGGAATAAAGTCGAGGTTCGGGCACCCGAACATGTCCGGCACCGCTTTGGGGACATTCTTGGGCAGAGTGAAAAACTTTAAACGTGACGGGGATATCGTCAGGGCCGATCTTCACATAGATCCCACCGCTCACAAGACGCCTGACGGCGATCTGGCCGATTATGTCATGAGTCTCGCCGAATCGGACCCGGACGCTTTCGGCTCAAGTATGGTTATTTACTGGGACGAGGAGTATCGAAAGGAAAAAGACGGCACGCTTACAAAGGGCAAAGACGGCAAAGATCTGCCGCCTCTTATCAGGGTTAAGAAGCTGAATCAGGTCGATATCGTTGACGACCCCGCGGCCAACGACGGGCTTTTCGGAATGCCGTTTTTTTCCGATAGCGTAAAACCATCTGCGGAGTTTACGGCGTTTTTAGACAAATTCGTTCATAACGAATCGGCGGTAGACAAGGTGATAGCGTTTTTTGAAAGGTACAGAGCGAATAGAGACGAAAAAGAAAAAATAATAACTGAAAGGGAGGTAAGGAACATGTATGAAACGTTGACAGTAGAAGAGTTGAAGAAAGAGAAGCCGGACGTTTTTAATTCGATCCATTCCCTCGGAGTCGAGGAAGGAAAGAAGACGGGCCTTGAGGAAGGCAGGACAAAGGAGAAGGAACGCTCCGTGTCGATCCTTAAGAAGTCGAAAGAGTACAAGGATATGACGGATCTTGCGATCGACGCGGTCGAAAAAGGCCAGACCCTTGATCAGGCGACGATCGTATTTCAGGACAAGCAGCTGGAGGGCCTGAAGAAGGCCGCGCCGGCAAGCCCGGGTCCTGACGCGGACGAGGGGAAGGATAAGGGGAAGACCCACCTTGAAAGAGCGCGGGCCTATAAGGCAGAGAACAAGTGCTCGATGACGGCGGCTTTGAAGGCCACCGCGGAGAAGAGGAAGTAAGTCAGGATTACAAAAGGAGGTTAAAAGATGTCTCAGTTTAATATCGGATCAAAAGCGTTTACGGCGGGCGAGGCGCTCGAGCCTTACCGCAGGGTGAAGCTCTCGGCAGGCAGCGGGAGTCAGGTCGAGTACGCGGACGCGGGCGAGGACTACATCGGCTTTTCCGCGGCCAAGGCGAATCAGGGCGAATCCGTTTCCGTGGATTTGAAGACGAGAGGCAGAACGTTCAAGATGACGGCTGCCGGCGCCATATCGGCCGGGGGAAGTTTCTACGGTGCGATAGACGGCAAGATTTCGGCGACCGTGTCGGGTTCGATTCAGGGCAAGGTTCTCGAGGCCTCGGCTGCGGACGCCGAGATTGTCGAAGGTCTCATAGTATAACAAAACTTTTTTTAAAGAAAGAGAGGATAAAAGATGGGAGTTGACTATCAGGGCTCCAGAGCCGTACCGAGGTTAGAGCTCGGCGAAGCATCGCTGGAGTACATCGAGCAGCAAGACGAATTCATCGGAACGAAGGTGCTTCCGATATTCGAGACGAAGAAGAAGGCTAGCATATTCCCCGCTATAACGAGGGAAGTTATAACCCGGGAAGCCGACACGAGACGCGCCCCGCGCGGTAACTACAACCGTGACGGTATTCAGGCCAAGGATAGGTCGTACGCCTGCGAGGAGTTCGGCCTTGAAGGGCCTCTCGACGACTCGGAGCGATCGCTCTACGCGACCGATTTCGACGCGGAACTTACTACCGTCCAGATCGTGACCCGCAGGGTCCTGCAGGGTCAGGAGAGGAGGATCGCGGCCAAGATCTTCAATCCGGCCGTCTTTACGGGGGCAGCCCTTTACACCGACTACTCAGGAGCTCCGTGGGACAACGCGTCCACCGACGTTGTTGCTCAGGTAAGAGCCACGCGGGAAAAGGTGAGGCAGAATACGGGCATGGATCCGCGCACGCTCATCTGCTCGAAAGCCAATATCGACAGGTTATTGGCAAATAACGGGGTTAAGGACGCGATCAAGTACGTGGCGCGGCTTACCGAGGCCGAGATTCTGAACGCGTTGGCCGATATCCTAGGGATAAAGGAGATCGTGGTCGGCAAGGGCATCTATAACTCGGCCAAGGAAGGAAAGCCCTTCGCGTCGGCAGACATCTGGAACGACGATTACGCGATGGTC
>JAUYOH010000019.1 GCA_030695925.1 Candidatus Omnitrophota bacterium | reverse complement strand
GGCCATCTGGAATATAAAGGATAAGACGATAACCATCCTGGGGCTCGCCTTTAAGCCGAATACCGATGATATGAGATTTGCCCCTTCGATCAAAATAATAGAGGCACTCAAGCAGGAAGGGGCGAAGATAAGGGCGTACGACCCGCAGGCGATGAAGAAGGCCAGAGGTTTGCCTGAATTTAAGGGAGCGAAGTTTTGTAAAGACCCCTATGATGCCGTCAGAGGCGCGGATTGCGTCGTGATAGTGACCGAATGGAATGAGTTTAAGGAACTCAATCTGGTCAGAATAAAGAAGTTATTGAGGCAGCCGGTCATTATCGACGGCAGGAATATATATGAGCCGCAAAAGATGAAGGAGTTAGGTTTTAGATATTATTCCGTCGGGAGGACATAAGGATGATAGATGGCGTTAAGATA
The DNA here is from genome assembly GCA_030695925.1 of Candidatus Omnitrophota bacterium. Taxonomy (GTDB): domain Bacteria; phylum Omnitrophota; class Gorgyraeia; order Pluralincolimonadales; family Pluralincolimonadaceae; genus JAGUXU01. Next base: position 5,432 of record JAUYOH010000019.1, on the reverse strand, counting down.
AAAAAGTTAAAAATAGTCCCGGATAACAGAGGCAGGCTTATGGAGATTCTAAGATGTGACGACGGGATCTTCGAGAAATTCGGACAGGTGTACATCACTACCGCTTTTCCGGGCATCGTGAAGGCATGGCACTATCACAAAAAGCAGGATGACCATTTTGTATGCCTTATGGGAAAGATAAGGCTTGCTTTGTATGATGCGAGGCAGGGATCCAAGACCAAAGGGGAGGTAAACGAATTTATTTTATCTCTGGACGACCCTTTTATGGTGAAGATACCCAAGATGGTCTATCACGGATTTAAGGGTATAGCCGATTTCGAATCAATGATATTAAACGTTCCTACCATGCCGTACAACCGTAATGAACCGGATGAATTCAGGGTGGACGCTTTTGAGAACGATATACCCTATGACTGGAGGAAATAAATGTCTTTACGTGGTATTATTCTGGCAGGCGGGCTAGGGAAAAGGCTAGATTCATTAACCCGTATAACCAATAAGCATTTATTGCCTGTCTATTGCAAGCCGATGATCTACTACCCCATTCAGACGCTGGTCGAGGCGGGAATCCGCGACATATTGATTGTGACAGGAGGCAACAATGCCGGGGATTTCCTGCGGCTTTTAGGTAATGGGGCTGAATTCGGCCTTAAGCATATAAATTATACATACCAACGGGGCGAGGGCGGAATAGCCGAGGCTCTGGATCTAGCCGAACATTTCGCGCAAGGCGAGAAGACAGTTGTTATATTAGGCGACAATTTGATAGAGAAGAGCATAAAGAGATATGTTGAGGACTTTATGAAGCAGGACGAGGGCGCGAAGATCTTATTAAAGAAGGTGCCGGACCCCGAACGTTTCGGCGTGGCGGAGATAAAAGGCAATAAGATCGTAAAGATAGAAGAGAAACCTAAAAAGCCAAAGTCCGATCTCGCCGTTACGGGAATTTATATGTATGATCCGAAGGTTTTTGAGATCATAAAGACGCTCAAGCCTTCCCGGCGAGGGGAGCTTGAGATTACGGATGTAAATAACAGGTATATCGAGTGGGGCGAGATGACCTTTGATGTCCTGGACGGCTGGTGGACTGATTGTGGGACGTTCGACTCACTTCTTAGGGCGAATAAATTAGTGGCTCAAAAGGCGATGAGGGAAGGCAAGACATGCGAATCTTAGTTACCGGCGGAGCGGGATTTATAGGCTCTAATTTCATAAGATATGTCTTGAATAAAGACAGAAATTGCGAGGTCATAAACCTCGATAAATTAAGTTACGCCGGGAACCTTGAGAATTTAAAGGACATCGAAAAGAACCCACGATATACCTTTATCAAAGGCGATATCTGTGATCCTGAGGTCGTCGATAAAGCGATAAAGGGATGCGATTATGTGGCGAATTTTGCCGCGGAGAGCCACGTCGACAGGTCTATTATAGATCCTGCCGAGTTTGTGATGACGAATGTCGTCGGGACGCATATCTTACTGGAAGCAGCCCGCAGGGATAAGATCAAAAGGTTCATCCAGATATCGACCGACGAAGTATACGGCTCTATCGAGAAAGGTTCTTTCAACGAGGGTAGTTCCTTGTTTCCTAATAGCCCGTATTCGGCAAGTAAGGCCGGAGCAGAGTTATTGTGCCGGTCGTATTTCATAACGTTCGGCCTGCCCGTCATAGTGACACGCAGCTCCAATAATTTCGGGCCGTACCAGTATCCCGAAAAATTTGTGGCGCTGGCTATCACGAACCTTATCGAAGGTAAAAAAATACCCCTCTATGGCGACGGCAAAAATGTGAGAGACTGGATATATGTCGGGGACAATTGTGACGCAATATATTTTATCCTCGACAAAGGCGTTGCAGGAGAGATATATAACATCGCCGGCGGTTCCGAGATGCGGAATATCGAGATACTAGATTCGATATTGAAGTTAATGGGCCAGCCATCCTCCAAGATAGAATACGTAAAGGACCGGCCGGGCCATGACAGGAGATATTCACTCGATGATTCGAAGATAAGAAGGCTCGGCTGGAAACCGAAAAACGAATTTAAAGACGCCCTGAGCGAGACTATCGAGTGGTATGAGAAAAACGGGGACTGGTGGAAGAAGATAAAGCATAAAAGCGAAGATTATAAGCGTTATTACAATAAACAGTACGACACCAAGACGTAAATGAAAGAGGGGGCAGCAAACATGGCTAATAATTTTCAAGATAAGATTAAAAATAAAAAAGCAAAGATAGCAATTATCGGCCTGGGGTATGTCGGCCTGCCTTTGGCGGTGGAATTCGCCAAGAAGGGTTTTTGGCTCTAGGTGTAGACCTCGACGTAAACAAGGTCAAGGCGATAAATGCCGGTCGGTCCTATATATTGGATATAAAAGAGGAAGAAGTAAGGCCGTTAGTCAAGAAAGGATTTCTGAAAGCAACGGATGATTATTCAAAACTAAGAGATGTAGACGCGATAATCATCTGTGTTCCCACCCCTCTTAGAAAGACCAAAGACCCGGATATGTCCTTTATCGTTTCCGCGGCAGAGGCAATCGCGAAGAATTTAAGAAAAGGTCAGGTTATCGTCTTGGAGTCGACGACGTACCCCGGTACGACCGAAGAGGTCATCTTGCCCATCCTAGAGAAGACCGGTCTTAAGGTTGGTAGGGACTTCAACTTGGGATTTTCTCCTGAGAGGATAGACCCGGGCAATCCGACTTATATGACCCATAATATACCGAAAGTTGTGAGCGGCCAGACAAAGGCTTGCGTGGACAATATAAAGCTCCTTTATTCGCAGATCATCGGGAAAATAATACCCGCTTCATCTGTCAAGGTCGCCGAGATGGTCAAATTGCTTGAGAATACGTTCAGGGCCGTTAACATAGGGCTCGTAAATGAGATGGCTTTGATGTGCGACGACCTCAAGATAGACGTTTGGGAAGTAATCGAGGTCGCAAAGTCCAAGCCCTTCGGTTTTATGCCGTTTTATCCGGGGCCGGGCTTAGGCGGGCATTGCATACCTATAGACCCCCTCTATCTGGCCTGGAAGGCGCGGGTTTACGGTTTTGAGGCAAGGTTTATAGATCTGGCCTCCCAGATAAATTCTGATATGCCCGATTATGTCGCGGACAGGACCGCGCGCGCTCTTAACAGGTCCGGCAAGGCCGTTAACGGCTCAAAGATATTGATCATAGGGATTGCCTACAAGAGGGATGTGACGGATACGAGGGAATCGCCCGCATTCGAGGTATTCCATAAACTTAAGGAAAGGGGAGCGGGCATCTCGTATCACGACCCTTTTGTCCCGACGATCAAGCTTAATGGCCAGGTATTAAAGTCGGTTAAACTGACCGCGGCTGCCCTTAAAGATAAAGATTGCGTTCTTATCCTCACTGACCATTCAAACATTGATTATCAATTTATAGTAGAAAACTCCAAGTTCATTTTTGATACGCGAAATGCCCTAAGGCATATTTACACAAATCGCGATAAAATAGAAAGGCTTTAATTTAATGGCTACTTATCTGGTCACCGGTGGGGCAGGTTTTATCGGCTCCAGTATCGTCTCCGAGTTAATCAGGCGCCGAGAAGACGTCAGAGTCTTAGACAATTTCTATTCCGGAAAGAAAGAAAATCTCGAAGACGTCATCAAGAAGATCGAGCTTATAGAGGGCGATATAAGAGACTTGGGCCTTCTTCGGAAGGTAACGAAGGGGTGCGATTACGTTCTTCATCAGGGAGCATTGCGCTCTGTCCCTAAATCCCTGAAGGATCCGATCTCATATGACGAAGTCAACGTAAGAGGGACGCTCAATGTCCTTATTGCGTCCTCTGAGGCGAAGGTCAAGAGAGTCGTATTCGCTTCTTCGAGTTCATTATACGGTGATTCCGAAAAATTGCCTCAAAGCGAAGACCAGATCCCGCAGCCTGTCTCGCCTTACGCGGCTTCAAAATTAGCCGGGGAACATTATTGCAGGGTGTTCAGCAAGGCATATGGTCTTGAGACGGTAGCGTTACGGTATTTTAACGTGTTTGGGCCAAGACAATCTCTTGAGTCCGAATACGCCGTCGTAATACCCAAATTCATAGCCTGTATGCTGAAAGATGAACAGCCGCCGATTCACGGCGACGGGACACAAAGCCGCGATTTCACTTACATAGATAACGTCGTTGAAGCGAATTTAATTGCCGCGACCCGCAAAGGGATAGCCGGCGAGGCCTTTAACGTCGCCTTAGGTAAAGCATATAACCTGTTAGAATTAGTAAAAACAATAAATGAAATCCTGAATAAAGACATCAAGCCCAAGTTTACTCCACCCCGTCCCGGAGATGTCAAACATACGCTCTCCGACATAACCAAGATGAAAAAATTACTGGGGCTGGAGCCGAAGGTCGATTTTGTATTGGGACTCAGAAAGACAACGGAATACTTCAAATCGATAAACGAAAAAAAATAACATGAAAGTTCCTCTTGTCGAGTTAGTCAGGCAATACAAGGAGATTAGCGGAGATATCGACGCCGGAATAAAGGCTGTCCTTGAAAAAGGCGTCTTTATCTTAGGCGAGAATGTCGCTAAGTTCGAAGAGGAAACAGCAAATTATTGCGGCACGAAATATGCTGTGGCTGTGGCAAGCGGAACCGACGCTTTGGAGCTTTCACTAAAAGCGCTGGGGATAGGGGAGGGCGATGAAGTCATAACTGCTCCTTTTACTTTTATCGCCACAACAGAGGCTATTTGCGTAAACGGCGCAACCCCAGTTCTCGTAGATATAGAAAATGATACCTACAATATAGACCCTTCGCTTATAGAAGCAAAAATCACCAAAAAGACCAAAGCTATTATACCTGTTCATCTCTTCGGCCATCCTTGTGATATAGATTCTGTTATGACTATCGCCAAAAGACACAATTTGAAGGTTATAGAGGATTGCGCTCAGGCGATAGGCGCCGAGTTTAATTCGAAGCGCGTAGGAGGATTCGGCGATATCGGCTGTTTCAGCTTTTTCCCCAGCAAGAACCTCGGCTGTTACGGAGACGGCGGGATGGTGATTACCGACGACAAAGCAGTGGCCGATAAGATCAGGATGCTGCGAGTCCACGGCCAGTCGGATAAATACCGCCATGAAGTGGAAGGCCGCAATAGCCGCCTCGATGAGCTTCAGGCGGCTATCTTAAGGATAAAGATAAAATATCTGGACAGATGGAATGACGCGAGAAGAAGGAATGCCCAGTTGTATAACGGCCTCTTAAAGGATTTAAATCTTGGTTCAAAATTAGAGATGCCGGTTGAACGCCAACATTGCAGGCATGTATATAACATTTATAACATAAGAACGAAGAATAGAGACGGCTTGAGGGACTTCCTTGCCTCCAAGCAGGTGTCTACGGCGGTTTATTACCCGATTCCTCTGCATCTCCAGAAAGTGTACGATTCCTTGGG
>JAUYOH010000013.1 GCA_030695925.1 Candidatus Omnitrophota bacterium | reverse complement strand
GGATTCGCCATAAATGTCTTCCACACGAAACCGCTGCGATAATTCTCTATCATCAAGAGGATTATCCCTTCGTCTATCCCGATATATTCGGTCGAGAACCAGTCCTTGTCAAGATTGAAGGCGCTCACAAATCCGTACTTGCCCCATACCCTGTAGCCATAATTCGCCAAGAGCGAACGTATGGAAGGAATCGCAAGTTCAGGCACGAAAGGAACGGCCGCGCATAGGGAATACGGCGGAATAGTGCCGTCGTTCATACCATAGAGCGCACCGTAAGCGGCATATCCCTGCGGCCCGTCGGAGGCCGAGATGCCCCAATAGCCCTCTTTGTAAGTCTTAAATTTATTTTTATTGTCCGCACAAAACCGGTAATTGGCTTTGACGGCCTCTACGGAATTCTGCCAATAATCGGCGTACATATCGTGTTTATCCCGAAAATCCACCCATGCGTGGGAATAGGCATAAACAAACATCGATTCCCCGTCGTGATAAAGGTAGGCCTCCTTATCATATTGTTTTACGGGTCGCACAAAGGAATGCCATGACTGGGCAGGCAAAGGATAGGTAGGCGAGCCCATCCCCAGAAGATACATCATCATCTCTTCTGCGAACATGTCCCAACGGATGAATTTTTTAAATCCGTCTTCAGGCGCCCACCCCATATATAACAGGCCGCTGTCCACGTCGTCGCCCATCATCCAAGACCACTGGATATCTTCGTAGATTTCATCGGCCAGTTCTTTTATCTCCGGCTGAGGAAAATATTCTCTGACCGTCAAGACCCCGCCTAAAAGCAGCGCCGTATCGACTGATGAAACTTCCGACCTGCTGTCGCGCCTGCCTGTGCGAGAATTAACCCAATGATAAAAAAATCCGTGTTCTTTAGCGGTAATATCTTTAAGGGACTTTAAAGTCTTGGCCGCGCGGATGTAGGCCTCTTGAGGGGTTATCCATTTCCTCTCGGCTCCGATACACAACGCCGTCAGGCCGAAACCCGTAGCGCCCATACTGGCCGCGGAATAAAGCGTATTCCTGTCTTTAATCAGGCCCGTAACCGGACTCGCCTCAAGCCAAAAATAATCAAATGTCTTCTGCGATATAAGATCAAGAAGTTCGTCTTCCGGAAGAGATGCTAATTTACGCATCTCCTTATTCTTATTTCCCGCCTCTTTTTCTATAAGAGCTGCTTGTCTATTGTAAAAACTTACGGGAGACGAAAATCCTATATCGTCGATATAAAGGACACCGGAGGCCGGCTTAGTCTGCCTGCCTTCAAAGACTATCGTAAGCTCGCTGGCCTGTTTCCAGTTATCGGGCTTCCCGAAATTATAAAATTTCTCGAAGGGGATCTCCATCCTCGTCCACTCCACATCGGAATCGGTGAAGGTATATCTATAAAACGCGGTCTTGGTGTTGGTCTTAAGCTCGATCTTAAAAGAATTCGGATAGAATTTTTCGCTTCTCTTTATCCAAAGGGTGAGGTATTTGTAGGGGCGCAGGTCAAGGCCGTTAAGCTTGGTATAATAGCCGTTATAATCGGTCTTGTTTAAATTGTATTGGAGCCTTAGGACCGTCGTCTTTCTGCCGCCTTTTTCGTCTTCGTTGAAAGAAGCCCGGCAATACTCGCTGGCTTTATAGGGATCGGCCTCCCACGAAGAGCATGGACCACCGATCAGGTTGACCCATCTCTTTGCCTCAAAGTCATCTATCAAAAAAGTGACCTGTCCTTCTTCGGCATAAGCGCCGCAAATAAAAGACAGGCCTAAAAATAAGAGAAGACTAAAATAAACCCTCACTTAATGGCTCATTGAGATAGATAAATATCGTCTATATAAAGCTCGCCTATTTTCGGGCTGCACCTCATATCGTCAAATGTGACCGTCAATTCTTTCATAACTTTAAAATTAGTTATGCCCTTGAAACTCTTTAGCGGGATGACGAACTGCTGCCACTGGTCTGTGATCCCTGTCACGACATAGCGCCCGACTTCCTTCTGCTTGTTCTTAAGTTCTATCTTAAACCTAGGGGTAAATCCCGCCTCCCTGTCTCCCCTTATATGCATCACCAGATATTTGTACGGCGTAAAATCCTTCTCCTGCAAAAACATCCACATACCGTTAAATGCCTGTGTTGGGGAATCGACGTTGTAAATAAGCCTCAAGGAAAGGCCTTTGTCCCCCCATTTGTCGTCATCGGTTATCTCTATCCGACAACCCTGCGTAGGGTCATCCGGGTTCCTCGACCAAGGGCCGAATAACCCGCCCAAATTATTGACCTCTTCCCAGCTATTAAAGTCGACGATTACCAAGGTGCCTTCCGCGCCGATGGGCAGGGCCTTCGGTGCTTCCGCTTGCGCCCAACCAACGTTAAAGGTGAGCACGGAGGCAATTAATAATAGTGCTAGGTTACGCACATTGTTCTCCTTCCGGCGGTATCCCCAAACTTCTATTTAACGAACGCTATATCGTCTATATAAATCGTGCCTTTCTTGTTGCCCGCACAGGTTATATCATCAAAGACGATCACAAATTCCTTCATAGATGTTAAATCGTCCAAACCCGTAAACTGCTTTAAGGGAACCGAGACCTGCTGCCAGTCTTTGGTTATGCCTGTGAGGGTGTATTTACCGACTTCGCCTTTCGAATTCTTAAGTTCAAGTTTTATCCTTTGGGAAAAACCCGCTTTTACGTCCCCTTTTACCCAAAAGGTCAACTTATCATATTGAGAGACGTTCTTGTTCTCAAGATTCATCCAGAATCCGTTATAGGCGGGATTTGGGGAGTCCACATCATAGTCAAACTGTAAACAAAATCCTTTTGCATCGTGCGTGATTTCGTTATTGAAATTCATCTTGCAACCCTGAGTCGCATCGGCTTCGTCTCTGTCCCAGGTGCCGAAGTCGCCTTTTATGTTGCTGGGCTTATCGCCGGAATCAAAATCGGCTATGACTAAAGTCGCTGCTGAGGCAGTCGCTATGAATAAAAAGCTTACCACTATAACTGTGATCATTAAGGGTATACGCTTCATTTTCGCCTTTCTCCTTTTTATCTATTGTACTACGATTTTGTCCCGCCCGCAATAATTTTTATAAATTCGAACAGGGCCCATCTTACTCATGAGATTTTCCCCATAAGAATAAGATGAGCCCCTGTTTGATTAACTACGTCTGTTAACTCTTCTTTTTTCTTGTAATACCAAATAACCCCACTAAACCGGAACCAAGCAATAACATACTTGCCGGTTCTGGAATCGGTACGCTGTCAGCGTATGCATCATCAAAATACGCAGCACCGGTACCGCTACCCCACGTCTCCAGAAGAACGACATATCTAAGGGAAGTCGTACCTACTGGCGCAACAGCTGAATATTGAATATCGCCCCAACCACCTGTTGCCGCAGATGTCGAAGTCTTAACTGCTGAACCTATGGTAACGTCGGGTGCGCTTTCAAACGCTATTTCCAATGTTGCCAATGAATTAGTGCCTCCCAAAGCCGTCGGTATGTTCACAGGCTGATAAGCATACAGTGTGTTTCCGGCTGTAAAAGGTACTCTCTGACCCCAACCACCCCATGCGCCGGCAGTACCCGCAAACGCTGTCTTTCCGGAAAAAGAACCGCTCTTCTTAATAACTGATTCCTTTGTTCCGGTGACGTTTGGATCACTGAACATGCCCCACCAATTTCCCGCAGCTTCTGAACCACCGGGACCCCATGGCCCCCATGTCTCAAAACCGGGATTGGCTACCAAATTGGCGGCTTGCGCAGGAGATGCTAAGGAAAGAACTAACCCAACAACTAACCCGAGGAAGAATATTTTCTTCATTTTTTTGTTTCACCCCCCTTCTTTTTAGTTTTCATTTATATGCCCACAAGGGCATTATTGAGGAAAAAAAATAGAAAAACTGCACTAACCCGAGTTACGCCCCAACTACGTCAATAATTCTACCATATAAACGAATTTTGTCAAGAGAACTAAATTGCTTTTTATAAGTAAATTTTTGCCCACTTTACTGGCCGGGAAACAGGAAATTTTTAACCTTTTTACCGCTTTCTAATTCTTCCGCTTCAGCGTCGTCCACGAAAAATTCCCCGCTACCGTCTCCCCTATTAAAGAACTGGATCACGAAACTGCACTGGTCGGTATCCGTGGGGGCGGTTACCGTCATAGTAAAAGGTGTCCATTTTATAAGCGGAAGTTCCGGCCCAAAAGTCGGCCCCCAGCTGCGGCTTATCTCTACGATATTGCCCCCCGCCTTCTTCTGCCATTCAATGCTGATCTGTCCGAACGCGTTTCCTGTTACGGGATTGCTTAAAGAATTTTTAGCATAACAGGAAAAAGTATATTCTTTCCCCGGTTTGATTTTTTTGTATGTATAAAATACACCGCCGACGTCATTCGTCTTCGGGCATCTAAGATAGACTGACTGGCTTCCGCTCCTGGATTCATTGGTCGCGATACCGTTGTAATCGGAATTCCAAGAGCCCCAGTTGCGAGGATCCTCGTTTCCGCCGCCGGGACGGTTTTCAAAGCTGCCGTTTGGTAAAATATTTTTTCCGACCAGAACAGCGCTGTCTGATGCCGGAATAAAAAGAAACATGATCGTGATTAAAAGGATAAATTTACCCATTTGGCCTGTTCCTCGTTTTATTTTTCTTCTACCGTTACATCGTCGGCGAAGAAGGCGCCTTTACCGTCCTTATTGAAGAATTGGACGACAAAATTACAGCCATCCGCATCGGCCGGCGCCATGCCAGTCATCTCCTCCAGCTTCCATTTGGTAGTCGAGAGGTCCGCACCGAAAGTCGGGCCCCATGCGCGGGATATCTCTTTTTCGCCTATTTTCCATTCTATACTTAACTGCCCATAAGCGCCCTTCGTCATAGGGTCTTGGGCTGAGTTTAGGACGTAGCAGGAAAACGCGTAGGTCTTGCCGGGCTTCACATTCCTATAATAATAAATGATCCCGCTGTGGCTCTCCGGTTCCGAAGCGCTGCTTATATAAGCCGATTGATTCCCTGTTCTCGTCTTTTCAATGGTTATGCCGTTGTAGTCCGAATTCCACGACCACCATTCTGCCGGATTATCCCCCACTATACCTTTCATCTCTTCAAAACTGGCATTGGGAGCTAAATTTTGCGCGCCATACGCTACTGCCGTAAAGATAAAACAAACCATTACCGTAAAAACAAAACAAGTCCTCATCTCTTTTTCGCCGCTCCTTTCTTTTTTGTTTTCTTCTCTTTCGCCAATATCTCAAGAAAGACCTTCGTTATCTTAGGGTCGAAATGCCCGCCTGATTCCTCCTTGATGATATCTATGGCCTCCCTCTTCGAATAGGCCTTCCGATAAGGCCTGTTTGAGACGAGCGCCTGATAGACGTCCACTATCGCCACGATCCTCGCGCCTAAAGGTATCTCTTCGCCCTTCAGCCTGGAGCCGTAACCCGCCCCATCAAATCTCTCGTGGTGATGTAGTATTATGGGCACGACACTCTTTAAAAAATGCATCGGCCTTATTATATCCGCCCCTATGTGAGGGTGTTTCTTTATGGCCCCGAATTCTTTCTTCGTAAGTTTACCTCTTTTCAGTAATATCTTGTCGCTTATTCCGAGCTTCCCGATATCGTGGAGCATGGCGCCGTGTTTTAAGTCCTCCAGCTCTTCTTCGGACATCCTAAGCCTCTTGCCTATCTCGGTCGCGTAATGGATCATATCCTCCGAATGCTCTTCGGTGTAAGCGTTCTTGGCACCCACCGTATGGGCCAAGGCATATACGGCCTCTATCGTATTTTGTTTGTTGAGCTGAATGAGTTTGATGAATTTCCTGCTGACCTCTTTGACACGCCTTTGTGAATCTCTGTCGATCGTCGCAGGCTTTTGGCCTTTATAACGCAGTTGTTCATATACAAAGATCGTGTTCCCGCCCTTCTCCTTCGCCATCTGGACGCACTTGTCGACGCTTGTCACTAACTTATCCACCGAATTTATTCCTTCTGAGGGATATGAGACCGCGCCGATGCTCACCATAAGCCTGACTCTGTGTTTGCCGAACCTGTGCTTTTTTACTACACTCTGAATGCGTTCAGAAAAAGAAACAGCGCCTTTCTCATCGGTATCCGGGAGGATGATAGCGAAGCCCTCTCCCTCAAAACGAGTCACAACATCTATCCCTCTGCAGACATGCTGCAATACCGTAGCGAATTCCTGAAGGACGACATCCCCGTACTCATGGCCATATGTGTCATTTATTGACTTAAAATAATCTATATCGACCATCAGGACCGAGAGCGGCGTTCCGCGTCTCTTTGCCGCTTCGAATTCCGAATAGATCCTTCTCTGAAAATATCGATAGTTGTAAAGCTGGGTATGCGGATCGACGAGCGCCAATGACTCTGCCTCTTTCTTTTCCTTTTCGATCCTTTTAAATTCGGACATATCCCTGAATATGCCTATTACAACTCTTTTGCCGCCAATCTCGTGAATAGAGGCATTAATAAATACGGGCGTTATTTCGCCTTTTTTGTTAATAACCTCTGCTTCTACGTGGGTTGAGCGGCCTTTACTTGCATCCTCTTTAAACATTGCCTTGTAACGTTCTGCTTCTTCGAGCGGATGAAGCTGTGACTGATGCATCCGGCAAATTTCGTCTTTGGTTCTGCCGAGCAATATCTCCGCCCGGGCATTAGCGTCCAAAATTTTTCCAGTTCCTGCATCGGCAATGAATATAGCGTCATTCGCTTCCTCAAAAAATCTCCTGTATTTTTCTTCCGAGATTCTAAGCTGTTCCTGTAATTTGCTTCGTTCTGTGATATCGCGCGCGATGCCGATCGTTCCTATCACCTCACCTTTATCGTTATAGACAGGGGTCTTTATAGTCTCTAGAAACTGCGTTGTGCCATCTTTATATACTATGGGCTCCTCGATAAATTTCTGCTTGCCTGTCTTTATTACTTCCTTGTCGTCCGCTCTGTATTTTTCAGCCAATTTCTTAGGCCAGATATCCAAATCCGTCTTACCCACCATATCTCCGGGTGCCATTCCGGCCGCTTTCGCTAACGGTTCGTTTGCAGCGATATATATGCTCTCCTTGTCTTTCATCCAAGCGATATCAGGAATGCCGTTAAGGATAGCGTTCAGGTTGTACTGACTTTTTTTCAAGACCTCGTCCGCCTGTAGATGTTCCGTAATATCTTCAACGACTTCTATGGCGGCAATCACATTGCCCTTTTCGTCTCTTACCGGCGAGGAGACAAGACGGTAATTTATAATCTTATCGCCGGCTGGTGTCTCGGTTATCGCTTCATGGACCTTTCCGTCTCTAAGAGTTTTTATGGTAGGGCAATATTCGCAGATCTCATCTCGCGGCGGGATATTAAAAGATTTATAACAAATGGGCCTTTCGCCGACGTTTATGTTCGGAAACCATTTCTTCGTGACCTTATTTAAGGCGAGTACTTCCATCTTCGAACTTATGATTGCTACGCCCACGCCAAAGTCATCAAGCAATTTAAAACACGACTTATTCCGCTTGATCCACTCGTCTTGCTTTAGAAACGAATTTACAAATATGTCCATGCCCTATCTTTCCTTCTTTAAATCTTCTAATAATTTTTGGGCTTTATTTAAGGAAACTTTTTCGTGGACTATCGCGCGCAGCGCCTTTATCATCGCGACAGGGTTCTGTGACTGCCAGACATTTCTTCCCATATCCACACCGGCAGCACCCTGTTTAACCGCTTCATAAGCAATCCGCAGGACATCGTCTTCGGTCTTTAATTTTGGCCCCCCTGCGATGACAAGCGGGACCGGACAGCTCTTCACGACCTTCTCGAAATCATCGCAATAATAGGTCTTCACGAAACGGGCGCCTAATTCCGCCGCTATCCTGCAGGACAGAGAAAGGTAACGCGCGTCTCTTTTTTCCAGTTCTTTTCCGACGGCGGTGACCGCCAGGACAGGGATGCCGTATTCCTCTCCCTCGTCAATAAGCTTTGAGAGGTTTATGAGCGTCTGATGCTCGTGGTCAGTGCCTATATAAATAGAAAGGGCTACCGCCGAGGCGTTAAGGCGGACGGCTTCCTTCATTGATAAAGTAATCCCTTCGTTGGAAAGGTCTTTGCCGGCGATGCTGTTTCCGCCTGATGCCCGGATGACGACCGGCATATCGTTGACGGCATCTACGCAATTACGCAAGACGCCTCGCGTAAGCATAAGCGCATCGGTATAGGGAAGTAGCGGCTTTATGGTCCTGGCCGGATCTTCCAACCTGCTGACAGGGCCTAAAAAATACCCGTGGTCGATAGCGAGCATGATTGTGTGGCCGTCCGGCTTGATTATTCTGCTTAAACGGTTTTTGATGCCCCAGTCCATCTTTTTAAACCTCCTTTTTAAGAGGTAAAGACAAAGTATACCTCATTTCCAATTTTTTTTCAAGCCCTGCCCATTAAAAGGATTATATTCTTTACCTCTGCGGTTCGATTATAACTTTTATAGAATCCTTCGCTTCGGAAACAACCTTAAAACCCTCTCCCGCCTCAGAGAGCCCGAACCTGTGTGTAATCATATCTTTTACGTTTATCTTGCGGGCCCGGATCATCTCCAGGGATTCAATATGTTCGGCGGGTGTGGCGGCATAAGAACTTGTAAGCGTTACCTCGCTACGCCAAAAGATATCGTTTATGCTCGAAGGGACTGGAAGGCCCTTCTCGGCGGCGGCAAAGAACAGGACTGTCCCGCCGCGCTCAACCGATTGAAGCGCTTGCTCTACGGCAGACTTTGCTCCGGCGCATAATATCACAACATCGGCCAGTAGCCCATTATTAATATCCTTTAGCCCTTGCGGGGTGTATTCTCTCGCGTCAAAGCTAAAGTCCGTGCCGAACCTCTTCGCCGCTTCAAGACGGTATTTGGCTATGTCCGTCGCTATAATTCGTCTTGCGCCCTTAAGCCGCGCTAGCTGTATATGGAGCAACCCGGAGATTCCGCTTCCTATCACCAGCACCGTATGGCCTTCTTTTACGCCGGCTAATCTTTGACCGCGCAGCACGCAGGCAAGCGGCTCGATGAATGTCGCTTCTTCAAAAGATACCTCATCAGGCAGGTCATAACTACCTCCCTGTTCGATATTTATCTTCGGGATACGGACAAATTCGGCAAAACCGCCCGGGTCAAAATTCGTCTTCCGCAGGGTGTCGCAGACTGTCTGGTGTCCGCTTAAACAATAGTGGCATTTACCGCATGGGACGTGGTGTGAGGCGGCGATGCGGCCGCCTTTTTTGTATTTTTTGACTCCGTCTCCTGCCTCTTCAATAGTTCCCGCTATCTCATGGCCGAGGACCAGTGGTACCTTGTTGAACCGATACCATTCCAAGACATCGCTTCCACAGATGCCACTCGCCATAACGCGCACCAAAAGTTCTCCCGGCCCGATATGGGGTCTCGGCATCTCTTCGAGGCGAACGTCTTTGTTGCTGTAATACATGGCCACGCGCATTATGAAGTCTCTTATTATAGTTTATGACTGCATTTCCCCTCACCCTGCCCTCTCCCCTCAGGGGAGAGGATAAAGGTGAGGGGTATTTAATTGTGCTTATGCTTGCAACTTGCCGGGCAGCTTGAATCCGCTTTCTCGCAGGGCTTGGCCGCGGATTTCTTATAGTCTGTCGCGTAAAAACCCGAGCCTTTAAAGATTATGCCGGCGCCGCCTCCTATTAATCTCCTGACTTTGCCGCCGCATTTAGGGCATTTATCAAGGTGCTTTGCCGTCATAGATTGGAAGAACTCGAATTTATGCTTGCATTTCTGGCATTCGTAATCATAAGTAGGCATCTAACTAAAACCCCTTTCTATCCTAAATCCAGCACAGTTCGTCTTCGGCTAAATAATCCTTCCCGAGGGCATATGCCAGGGCGCGGCAGCCCCGGCAATTCTCGAGATGGCAACTCCCGCATCTTCCTTTTAACTTGCTCTTGTCGGTGACGTCTTTAAGCACGTCGCTTTTCTCTACGATATCCGAAAAATCTTCTCTAAGAAGATTTCCTATCTTTAAATCGAATCTGCGGCAGGGTAACAGGTCGGCGTTAGGCAGGATGGCGAAACTGTCTTCGCCCAGATTGCACTCGGCCCCTAAAAGTTCGGCGCCGTCATCCCTGAATTTTATCCAGAACGCCTTGCACGGAAGCACATCATTATCTTCCTGCCATAACTCCAGAAATTCAAAGATATCCTTGACTACCCTCATCCATTCGTCCTTCCCGATAACTTCCGCCTTCAAGCCGCGGCTCTGCCCCAAAGGTATAAACCGCTCTATTATCAGCCCGTCAACTTTGAGGTCACGGCACAACTGGAATAGCGAGGGCAGTTCATAACTATTCGACCTCATCACCGTCAGCATGACGATTATCTCGAAATCCGTCTTCTCCTGTAGAAGATTGATATTTTCAACGACCGCCCTGAAGGAACCCGGTCTTCTTATCGAATCGTTGGCCTCCTCGGTAGCACCGTCTAAGGACACTTTGATCTGCTTCAATTTCCTGACGGCGCCGAGCCTCTTCAACAGTCCTTCGTTTATCAGGCTGCCGTTTGTGATGATGGCGAGTTCCTCTGTCTTCTCCTGCCTGTCCAGATAGGTCAGGAGTTCAAAGAAGTCCGCCTTTAAGAAAGGCTCTCCGCCGGTAAGGCTTATCACGACCTTTTTATCGCCGGCGCCTGAGGTGATGTTATTATAGACCTTGATCAAAGCGTCAAGGCCGAGTTCGGAATCTTTAGTGAAATCATCCTGATAACAATGCCGGCACCTGAAATTGCAGGCGTCGGTGATATGCCACTGGAAATATAATTTATCGCTCATATGCGCGGTTTTATTCTCCTATTATCTTTATCAATACCCGCTTGCGCCGCTGTCCGTCGAACTCGCCGTAGAATATCTGTTCCCACGGCCCGAAGTCCAACTTTCCCTTCGTGACCGCGGCGACGACTTCCCGCCCCATAACGGTCCTCTTTAGGTGAGCGTCGGCGTTGTCCTCGCCTGTCAGATTATGTTTATATCTCTTGACATCATACGGCGCCAACCCCTCAAGCCACTGAATAAAATCCTGATGAAGCCCTTCCTCATCGTCATTTATAAATACGCTGGAGGTGATATGCATGGCGTTTACAAGGCACAATCCTTCCTTTATGCCGCTCTTCGCAAGCGCCTGCTCTACTTGCGGCGTGATGTTTATCAATTCATATTTGTCCTTGGTGTTAAAGAGAAGGTATTCGGTATGGGATTTCATAGTGGGATCATTATAGCAAGAATCATCTTGCGTGGCAATAATATGATATAATGTAGAAAAGGAGTGGATGCCGTGATCACCTTAAATAAGGTCGTATTAATAGCGGCGCTGCTGAGCACATTTGGCCCGGTGGCGTATGGCGAAGAGGCGGCGAGGCCGAAAAATATCCGCATCGATGTCGAGTTCAAGGAATACGGCCAGACCCAAAAAGGCATCCTTTCAGCGGACTGGCGCGATACGAAACATTCTCAATACACGAAGCAGTACATTTTGGTATCGGACGGCCGTTCCGCGAGCATATTCGTCGGAGAAAAAGTTCCCTACGTAAATTATTATATAACGTTCCTGCGTGACGGCGGTTACATCGAGGGCGATGTGACCATAAAAGAGGTGGGCACTAAACTTCAAGTCACGCCAAGGATAGTCGGCGATATGGACGATATGGTCGAAGTGACTCTGACGCCTCAAATCAGCTTCATATCCGACAAAAAACGAGGGGTGATCGACATAAAGACCTTGAGCACGACCGTTATCGCGCGAGACGGCCAATCAATCTTAATCGGAGGGCTCCAGAAAGACGCCGAGTTCGATAAATATTTCTTCCGTTCGTCTTCTCAGGGTAACCTGGACATCATCCTAACGCCGCATATCCGATAGATTACTTGGAATACTTGTTCAAATCCGCGATGAGTTTTACCCCTGCGGCCGTCGGCTTTAGTTTGTCGCCCTTAAGTATATCTTTGGCGGTAAGATCTTTCTTATAAAGGGCCTTATTGCCTTCGTTATTCTGGTATATCGCGGTTCCCTCAAGTTTTATACCGATGAAAGCCCCTCTCGACCTGGCATATGAGAATATGCCTCCTTTTAGCTGAAGGTCTGTGCTGGCTTGGCTATCTCTTCCGACCGGCCCGGCGGACACCGCAGCATCGCCGCCTAAGGTAAGTTTACTCTGAAGCAGGCCATCGACACCGCGATCGCTCATTATAAGAAGAATGATATCAGTCGCCTGCCCGCCTATCTGCCATCCCCAGCTGCCGCCGCCTATATTGAAGACGGC
This sequence comes from Candidatus Omnitrophota bacterium, assembly GCA_030695925.1. GTDB lineage: Bacteria > Omnitrophota > Gorgyraeia > Pluralincolimonadales > Pluralincolimonadaceae > JAGUXU01. The sequence continues at coordinate 44,046 of JAUYOH010000013.1, read as the reverse complement.
CGGAGCGCTCCAGTTGTTACCGCTTTTGTATAATATAACACCTTGTCCATATTTCGCGCCGAAGATGAAACCACCGGAGAGTGTCGAGGGGAAGATGGCTACCGCCTTGCATTTCCTGAGCATATCCTCCGGGATAGCGGTATCGGGCATAGAATTCATCTCGTTAAGGACCTTCGATGACTCTGTGACCAGATCCTCCCACTTGTCGGCATATGCCCGCGAATTTACCGACAACAATGACGCCAAAAACAGGCCGGCTACCAAAAAAACAAATACCCTTTTCATGCTGACCTCCTTTCATTTGTTCGCCGCTAAAAATTTCTCCATATCATCCGGCAACGGCGAAGTAAAGACCAACGATTTATTTGTAAGAGGGTGGACGAACCCTATCCTGTAAGAATGCAGCGCCGCCCTCCTGAATTTTAACTCGTAATCCTTCGCGAAGGCAAACTTTCTTTCCCCGACCAACGGATGTCCGATCGCCTTAAAATGGATCCTTATCTGGTTTGTGCGGCCGGTCACAGGCTCTACTTCGACGATACAGAAGTCGCGCCTTTGTTCCCGGACCTTATATTTAGTAACGGACCTTTTATGCTCTATGGGCAAGTCTATACTGCCTGAATTCCTGTTCGATCGGCCGTGGACAAACGCGAGATACGCTTTCTTTACCTCATGCCGCCTGAATTTTTCCATCATCAACTGCTGGACCTTCTTTCCCTTGGCGTATAGTATCAGGCCCGACGTCTCCCTGTCGATGCGATGGCACGGGTGCGCGTTCGCCTCGATGCCGCGGCTGTCAAGCTCGCGGTTTAAAAGATTAGTCAGTGTGTGCGTTTCGTTCTTTGGCGTCGGGATAACGAGCATCCCCGACGGCTTATCGACAACTATTATGGAATCGTCTTCGTAGATTATGCCGAATGCGCCCATCGGTTTAATTATACATCTAATCAAGACGGGTTGACAACGTAAAATTTATGTGTATACTTATAAGAAGTATGGAAATCAACAATACCCGCACCATAAATGAACTAGTTTCCGCCATAGCTTATGTCCTTGATGTTATGAATGAGGATATGAACCTCTATCATTCATGGCGCGTGGGTATTTTTGCGTCTGAGTTCGCCAAGAAGATCCTGCCCGAAGAAAGAAAAAATATCTTTTATGCCGCTCTCCTTCATGACATCGGTTACCTCGCTCTGCCAAACCATATAATGCACTATTTATCTATCGAAGAGGAACCGGAGAAAGATCCTGTCATAGCGTCGCATCCGATAATAGGGGCCGAGATAACAAGCCAGATCCCGAATCTATCCACGGCGGCCAAATATGTCCTGAATCACCACGAGTGGTTCAACGGCAGGGGCTACCCTTTAGGCAGGCAGCGGACCGAGATACCCGCAGGCGCTCAGATCATCCTCTTGGCCGATCAGCTCGACATCCTTCTTAGGAATAAATCTATTCACAAGGTGGAGGATATAGAAAAAGCCACAGCAACCTGGTCTAACGAAAGGGTCTCTTCCAAGGTTATCGAAGCGGCGCTGCCTGTCTTAAACGAAGGCGCGTTCTTGCAGGAGGCTATTGATAGGAATACCATCACTGCTTTATTTAACAAAGTCAGGGAAGATACGGGACAGATCGAGATGCCCCCCAACGTAGACGCCATAGGTATTACCTGCGAGATATTCTCCCTCTTGATAGATATAAAACATCCGCCGATGATCGGACATTCCAAGAGAGTATCGTTATACAGTTTATTGATCGCTCTCGCCATGAACCTGTCGCACGATGAGATAACAAAGATCAAATGGGCCGCCCTTTTGCATGACGTGGGAAAACTAGGGATCACCCGGGGTCTGATAAATAAACCGGGCACGTTCACCCACCACGAATACGAAAGCATGAAACAGCACGCGATATTCACCCGCAGGCTCATTGAGACAATAACCGATTTTAAAGATGTGGCTTTTATCGCGAGTTCGGACCACGAGCGTTATGACGGAAAAGGCTATCCCGCGGGGTTAAAAGGTGAGGAGATTCCTCTGGCCACAAGGATCATCTCCGTGGCCGACGCTTTTGATTCCATGACCTCAAACAGGCCGTATAGAAAAGCTATAGCTATCGAGGGGGCGTGCAAAGAGTTGGAAAAAAACGCGGGGACGCAATTCGATCCGAAGGTAGTAAAAGAGGCTATTCCGGTCTTACGGAACCTGGCCGTATCCGCGAGATAAACCCCATTTCTTAAGCAAACACATCTATATCCAAACTCTTCAGCATCTTCGCCAGTTTCGCGAGTGGCAGGCCTACCACATTATTAAAGCACCCCTCTATCCTGTTGATGAATATACTGCCGAGGCCCTGTATATCGAAACTGCCTGCCTTATCGAGAGGAGAAACTCTCTTAAAATATTTCCTTATCTGCCTGTCGGTCAGGCGATACATGTATATCTTTGTCTTCTCATAATCCGTAAGGACTTTTTTATTGTCGACATCGATGACGGCGAGGCCGGTATAGACCCACTGCGGTTTCCGCGAGATCAACTTAAGTGTCCTGAAGGCATCTTCTATGTCTCTGGGTTTCCCGATTATCTCTCTGCCCGCCAAAACGACCGTGTCTGCCGCGATGACGACCCCGGAATCGAACCGCTTCGCGACGTCTCTTGCCTTCCTTAACGCATTGCCTACGACAAGGTCCGCGCAGCTACCCTTCAGCCTCTTATCCTCTCTTACATCTGATTTGGCCGTGATAAAACGAAGTCCGATCTGCCTTAATAACCTTTGCCTCTGTTTCGATTGCGAAGCTAAGATTATTTTGCGCATTCCGCCGCTTTCTCCCCCGCAAGATAACCTGTGGAAAACGCCTGCTGTAGATTATATCCGCCGCTCGACGCATGAGCGTCTATCATCTCGCCTGCAAAATATAATCCCGGGACGACCTTTGATTCCATCGTCCGCGGGTTTATCTCTTTTGTCGATATCCCGCCTAAAGTGACCATCGCCTCCTCAAGAGGCAAAGTCCCGCCTATAGTCAATTTAAACCCTTTTAACAGACTAATTATGGCCTGCCTTTCCTTTTGCTCGAGTTGGTTTATCCTCTTGCCGGCATCCAACTTCAGCAGATTTATAAATACCGGACTTAATTTAAGCGGCAGCATCTCTTTTAGCATATTCTTTATATTTATACTGCCGTGCGTTTCGATCTCGCGCAATAACCTGTTATCCAGCTGCTCAATGGTCAGACCGGGCTTTAAATCTATAAACAGGCTGACCTGCTTTTTAGCCCAAAGCGATTCCACTATCTCGTTACTTAAATCCAGGACCAATGGCCCCGAAACACCGAAATGCGTAAAGAGCAGTTCCCCGACCTCGGAAGCTATCTTCTTTTTCTCGCATTCAAAAGTCACGCGTATGTTTTTCAGGGTAAGCCCTTGCAGGTCTTTTACCCAGCTCTCCTTAGTCGTAAGCGGCACCAAGCCGGGTTTCAGCGCGGCAAACGTATGGCCCATCGTCTTCGCGATCCGGAAACCGTCGCCGGTAGAACCGGTCGCCTTGTAAGACGCCCCGCCTGTGGCGAGGATCACTTTTTTGGAAATAATTCCGCCGCTATCCCCCAGGCCTAAACGGAAAAATTCGCCCTCTTTCTTTAGTTCCATCAGGCGCAAATCATAAAGTATCCGCACGTTATTATCGGCAAGGGCTTTCTCCAAAACCTTCACGACCGAGCTCGACTTGTCGTCCTCCGGAAATACCCTTCCCTGCCTCTCTTCTTTTAACGCGAGGCCGTTAGCCTTAAAAAAATCCATCAGGTCCTGATTGAAGAAAACAAAAAAGGCCGTCCTTAAAAACGGCCCGTGTTTCCCGAACTTTTCTATGAATGTGTCTACCGGCGCGGTATTGGTTAAGTTGCACCTTCCCTTGCCCGTCAGAAGTATCTTCCGCCCTATCGAGGCGTTCCTCTCGATTAAAATAACGTTTTTCTTAAGCTGCCCGGCGCGTATCGCGGCCATCGCTCCCGCGGCGCCTGCGCCGACTACGGCGACATCGCATACATCCGAAGGCAGGGCTCCATGCCTCATTCTTTTTGCCTGCCCTTCGCGAAGATCATTATGCCTTCAAGACTCATCTCTTATTCTTCTTTCCGTTATATATCTTTCTGGTTATTTTATAGGAAACGAATATAAGGACGAGAAAAGCGACAACTAGTATAGTCGGTTTTGTGTTTTTGACGATGCTCTCGCCGAAAAGCGTCAATACGATTATCCTCGGTACGACACCTATAAACGTGCATACGATAAAAGAAGGCAACGGAAGTTTTGTGATTCCGGCCGCTATGGAAAAAACCTTAAACGGTATTATCGGCAAAAGCCTGCCGATAAGGACGCTCCACATCCCGTATTTCTTCGCGAACGCCTCTGCTTTATAAATATGATGGGGCTTTATAAGAATAAACTTGCCGTATTTTATGATGATCGGCATCGCGGCGTATCTACCCAAAAAGTATCCGACAACCGCGCCTAAAGTAGCGCCCAGCGAACCGAATATGACTACGGAGAAAAGCGGTATGCCTATAGCACCGGCGCCGATTATTATAACTTCGGAGGGTATGGGGACGATGCTCGACTCGAGGAACATTGCGACGAATACGCCTATGTCGCCCAGCGCCTTGATCAATTCTATCATTTGTCCGTTCATCTTAGTTGGGGCGGCGTAAGGTCAATCACTTCCTTTACCGTTATAGCGATAAGGTATTTAGGCCTCGGCAGTTGCGCCTCGGGATGTTTCGGATGACCTCTCTCTCCGCGGATGTTTCTTAAGATCCTATGGGTTATCCTGCTGGCCATCCTCTGTTCCCACGCTTTTAGAACGTCGGGTTTCCATTTATCGGAACTTACGATCTCTGCCGTACCCTTCAGGCAATAACCCTTGAATTTATGCTCATCGACGGCAGTCAAATTTATGCTGGGGTTTATGGTCAGGTTCTCGTAGGTCTGGCCCATATAAAGGTCAAGCAAGTATATCGTCCCGTCGGTATTTATCTTTACTATGCCCTTACAGGAACTATGCGGTATCCCGTCGGTACCGACAGTGGAGACTATGGCGAAATGCTGGGCGAGAATAAATCTCTTTACATCATCCGAAATGATATTCATCTTAACCTCCTATCCCGTCGATTATGCGGGCCATTATGAAATCGTTCTCGGTAAGCCCTCCGGAAGCGTGAGTCGTAAGGGTCATCTTGACCTTATTATATATAATGGTCATCGTGGGATGATGGCCCTGTTCTTCGGCGATGACTGAGACGATATCGAGGAAATATTTCGCCTCCGCGAAATCGCTAAACTTAAACTCTTTCTGTATCTTCTTATCCTCGATAAGTTGCCAGCCGGCGGCCCCCTTTATAAGCTCATCGATTTTTTCTTTGGGAAGGGGCGGTGTCCCTGTCTCGCAGGGAACGCATTTAGAGGGCCTGCCCTGTCTGGCGGAAGATGCCGGGCTTTTCACGGCTTCCTCAAGGGCTTTTAAAGCGCCGTCGAAGTCCGGGCTTTGGGTAAGTTCCCCGACCAGCTGGAGGTATCTTAAGATATTACTCTTGTCCGCGATGAGTATAGACCTCGCCAGAAGGTTCAATTCTTTTATCTGAAGGCCGTAATTCAAGCCGAAAGAGGCAAACCTATAATCCGACAGGACATTGATATTCTTAATATCGTTTTCCGAGCAGAACCTCTTTTGGGCAAACGGCAGGTCTTTACTTATGGCTAGTACGACTATTTCGGAAGAAAATTTCGTTGCCCTTTTATTGAATTCTTTTACCTGTAAATCGCAAACCGGGGTATCGAGCGAAGGAAAAGAAGTCAGTATCTTTACCTTCCCTTCAAAATCAGAGAGATGGACTTCCCTTAAGTCCTGCGATATTACCCTGAAATCCGGCGATTCACTTCCCTCCCCTAAATTCCTTCCGACCAGAGTAAGGGGATTTCCCTTAAAAGTGATATTTCTTTTCATCTTTCACCCGTCTTTCTTCCGGCATCGTTCCGCCGCCCGCAACAGGCCGGATAGTTTCCGCAATATGGCGCACGGCCGGGCATTCTTTAGCTCGGACTCTGACGAAGAGCCCCCCAGCACCGCGATGACCTTCACTCCCGCATTATGGCCGGCGTGAACGTCTACCGTCATATCTCCTACGTAAATTACCTCATCTTTTTTGACCGCCAGTCTCTTCAGGATCTTCGGGATCAAAAAAGGCTTCGGTTTTATCTCAGTCTTGTCTTTCGCGCATGCGACTATGTCAAAATACTTAAGGAGCCCTAAATGCTCAAGCAGTATCTTGCTGAATTTCGGCGGCCGGTTGCTCGCGATCGCGAGTTTATAACCTTTCTTCTTTAAATCGCGCAAGAGCTTTCTCGCGCCCGAAATAACCTTTGAATATCTAAGCAGTGACTTTTCGTGATGCGGACGGTATAATCTCAGGCCTTTCTTAACGTCCTTCCTGCGCATAAAGCGTTCGATAAAATTTTTGTCGCCGTGGCCCACTGACCTGCGCACCGTAGGCATGCCAACTTTCGGATAGCCCAATTTCTTCAACGTGAAATTGAGGCTCTTCTCTATGGCTTTATAGGCGTCGACGAGCGTGCCGTCTATGTCAAATATGATAAGTTTGATCATTATTATTTTGTCATTGCGAAGCGCGCGCGGCCATGACGCGGGAATACCGCTTTGACCGCCTTTCCGCGCCACGCGAATTTCACTTCTATCCTGTCGTTGAAGAAATCGGAAGGCCTTAAGTTGGGCTCAAGGACGATCTTGCCGAAATTGAATTTTATACCTAGGACCTCTTCCATCAGGGTATAGATATACCAGCTCGCCGAGCCGGTAAGGTAATAATAAAGCCCCTTGCCTTCGTTGTTAAAATATTCCGGTATCATCGGATATATCTTCGCCTCGTCGCTTGTCGCCATCTTATATATTGAGCGCAGGACCTCGTGGCCTTCCCTTGTAAAACCTCTCTTGTATAAGGCGTTCGCGAGCATCACGACCATATGGTTGAAGAAAGCGCCGTTTTCCTTGTCGCCATAAGAAAAGCCGAAGGCCCTTCCCAAGTCCATATACACGTCCTTAAAGTCTGTGTTGAGGCGGAACCCGTCCAGTTTCCTGCTCCTTAAATACTTATTTATCGAGGCCCACGCCTTTCTTACCTGCTCGTCGGTTGCCACCCCGCTCATTATGGCGAAGACCTGCGCGTGAAGCCTCATCCTTATATCGCCGCCGCGCCTGCCCTCCACACGCCTGCCTTTGTTGTCATAATAACCGTTAAAAAAACCTTCCTTGAGCCATTCCTTATCCCTCAGCCACGTAAACATATGGTCGGACTTATGTCTTAAATCGGATATCAAATCGTCGATAGCCACGGAAACTCTCTCGCCGCTTATATTCTTTGTCTTCTCCAGATATTCCTCGAGCCGTTTCTGCTTCTCTTTATAATGCAGATAATTTACAGGGGCGTGCCTCCTGTCCAGAAGCACCAGCATCTCCTTCAGGATAGGTACGCTCTTCTTTTTCTCCTTTAATTTATTTAGCATAAAACACAGGTCCCGTAAATTATGGGCATACATAAAACTGAAGGTGACACTCTCTCCCCTCTCGGGCGCCATATCGAGTCCGTCGTCCCAGTCCGCGTTCTCGAGGCGGATGATGTTGTGCTCGCCGACATTGAAGAACTGGACAAGATTCTGGACGAGGATGTGCTCAAGGACCGTGCCTTTACATACCTTCCCCTTTTTGTCGCGCAGGAGATGGTCTTTCTGCGAAAAATTTAAATCTATCTCCTTTGAGCGCTTTAATTGGGAATCTCTGAAATAAGTCGTCTCTTTTAAGAGACAGCCGACATCACCGGTCTTATGGATATAAAGCCGTGTAGTCAGATACGGCCACACGCCGTGATCCATCCATACGCGGCTTATCTTGTTCCTGTCTCCGATGAAATCGCCGTCTTTTGTTATCACAGTCGCGTTTGAGCCGTCTATCCTTACGCCCTTAAAATTATTACGGATGAAATCCTTCGCCTTGTCCGGCTCGATAAGAAGAAGTGTTAGGGCATCCTGCCACAGGTCGCGCCAGCCCCTGCCGCCCTTGCCATAATCGTAATGCGGAAGGAACGAATTGCCGAATAATTTACGCAGTGTCGGCTGCATCTTGACCCACAAGAGCCAACCGTTAAAATCCCTGTCCTTAAAATCAAATTCCAGCTTGGAGAGGTATTTCAGCCAATATTCTTTTGTCTTCTCGAATTTCTCTTTTATCTTTCGCGCTGAATTTAATTTAAGGAATGCGCTGTTTATCCGGCGCCTGTCTTCATCGAGCCCTATTATCAGAGAATAGACCGCCTCCTCGCCGGACTTTAGTTTTCTTTCCCTGAACCTGAAGGCACCACAGGCCTCTTTGCCGTCGAAGGCGGCAAGTTTTTTATCAAAGGGCTTCAGGTTATCTTCCACCGCATCGGGAGATATCAAGTCGCTCTCGCCGCAGAAACTGGTGAGTGTGGGGAACTGGCCGACCGGAGGCTTTTTGTTATCTTCATATCCGAGGACGAAATAATGAGTGGGGTTTATCCTGTGACGGCGCTCATCGAATATCATCGTTGGCTTAAGGATTATTCCGTATTTATCTATCTCGACGCGATTAAGCAACGCGCTGACATGGCGGTGGTCCCTTAAATTGCTTTCGGCCCTTCCGTAAAGCGGAATAAACGAGGTGGGCGTAATTTTTATCTCTTTATTGCCGTTGTTTTTGACTTTGACCTGCATTACCTCGACTGCCATATCGTGCGGGATGAAATTGAGGGCCTCGATATGAAGGGCACCCGCTTTCTTGATCAACTTCTGATACAGAAAGCCCGCCTCCAGAGTGTCATTGTAAGGATAAGACAGCCGGATGACCTGCCTATCTGTCTTTATGAAAAAATCTCTCCTGCAGAGCAGATTATTCTTTACATCCTCTATGCTCGCCGGCGGCGTGAGAAAATGCGCGTTATCGCGCTTTATATCTCCCCCTAAGTTCGGGCTTATGGAACTTAAGAGCGTGCCATCGCGGTTTGCGAGAGGAAGATACAAGTCATATTTGTGGGGATTTTGTACAACGAATGTCCCCTTATCATCGATGAATCTGTAGATCATCTTTGTCTTTGCGCCTTAAATCTATAGGTCTATTCTTAGGCTATTCTGCCACAACCCGTGGATATTGCAATAACTGGAAGCGTATATCGTCCCGGCTTTGTCGGTCTTAAGACTCAGCGTCAATTCGGGGTGTGTATATACCGAGCTTGTGTCCGGGCCGTTCACCGAAGCTCCGTGAGCGCTGAAATCCGCGCGCCCTATCTGGTAAGGGAATTTTTCTCCTTCGGGATGGAAATATACCTCGATCCAGCTGATGTGATGCTCTGTCTTGTTCGGATGGGGTATCTCCTTGCCGACAGTGACCGCAATCTTGAAAAATTCACCTTTCTTCGCCTTCTGCGGTGCCTCTATTACCGGCACATGCTTCTCTGCCTTCCAATCCGCGCTTTGAAACAACTCTTTTATATCAGCCATTTTGCCCTCCTCCTCTGTTTATTTGGATGAGATCTCGACAAAATTACGTGTTATTCCGACGTGCTTTACTTCGTCGGCATAGATCTCTCTGAAATTCTTAAGCAGGACCTCGTCCTTGAGCCTGTCGATGTAGTATTTATACATGTCCCTTGTTTTTTCTTCGACATTTTGCATCTCATAGAACTTCATTCTGTATACTTCGCTAGAATTCATCTTTCGTCGAGGCCTCGATATATTTAATCAACCCGTTGAGCATATCCGCATGCTTCTGTGACTCATCCCTAAGGATGCCCAACCCCACTTCTATCTCCTTATGGTATTCTTCCTTGATGTGCTTTCGCCAGTCAAGGGACCGATAGAAAACAGAATATTTCCCGATCAGCTCCTCTTCAAAGCTTAAATAATCCTTCAGGTCTTTAAGTAGTTCGTCTCTTTTAGCCATAAAAACACCTTCTAAGTCATTTTAGCAAATAAGCGGGGGGAAGTAAAGCGGACTTCTCCTGTCCTTTATCTAAACGGCTTGTAATCGGCCTTGACTATCCTCTCGACTTCCTCGACCTTCCCGGTCCGCGCGTCGTATATAGGGATCTTGCCGGTATCTTCAACTGGCTTCGCCATATTTCCTCCGGATATTAATTTTTTGACAAGCTCTTCTACTTCTTTATCGACTATCAAATAGCCGTTATTTTTATATCTGATTATACCACTTTTATCGATTATAAACGTCAGGGGGCTGTCAGCCATCTTAAGCAGCCCCTTGAGCGAGCCGTCCCAGTCAATAATGACTGTCCATGGATCGTTGTCCGTTTCACAGGTCTTCCTCGCCTTGCTTTCTACAAAAGACTTTGTCACGAAAAACGGGACCGCCCTCTTGCTTGATATCCGTATTACCTCTAATCCTTTGTCCTTATATGCGCTGTAGAAATCACCACGCCTTTTCACCTCGGCTGAATTGTCCTCGCTCTGTTTCCTTGACTGGTCAAAATAACCTATCGAGAGGATAACCACCCTGCCTTTTAATTTCTCGATACTTACCTGTTTCCCGTAAATATCAACGGCGGTAAACTGAGGAAAAGCATCGCCGACCGCGGGAGATCTGCCAGGCGCCTCGGCGAAACAAAACCTTCCTAAGCATAAAAGTATAATAATTATCAGGGCGCCGGTTTTCATTTGTTCATCTTCTGGAGCTGCTGTAATATCTTCCCGAATTCGTCGACGACCACCGCCCCGATGGCCATCTTGACATTCGGGCCCAGGCCTGCCTCGGGATGCTCCAGCGGTCCGTTTATCTCAAAGTCGAATATCACCTCGCCTTTGCCTGATGTCAGGTAAGGCATAAGTTTATCTACCGAGACCTGCAAGAAACTTGCATTTTTCTTTTCCGGGTCGGCCTCGAGCCTCAACCTATAGAATAGCATCGTCGTCGTTGACTTTACGGCCTTGTTGTGTATGGCGATGTTTGTGGTTGAATTGAATTCCCCCTCATAGAAATAGAAAGGTGTGGCCTTCCTGAAATACGGCAGGAACTGCATCATATCTATATTTTTTGTATCCATGACCGCCTCGGTGTCGACCCTATCCCGGTGTATTGCAGCCTCGCCGCGCAGGGAAAACTGCCCGGTTGCGCCCCTGCGGGGTATATCAAAACTCACCTCGTATTTCATCGGTATCGCCCCGCGTGAGGCTTCCTCCTCCGGGCTCATCCGTATATCCGTATAAAAATTAGCGCATGTCACGGACAGCGGTTCTTTGGAGATATAATAATCCCTGAAGTTGACCGTCGATTTCTTGATAAGGATCCTTTTTACGCTTTTCGCGAAATTATAAAAGGGTATCGGGGCATTTCCCTCCGTCTCGGCCGCGTAAGCGAATCCCGGTCCTGCCGCAGGTTCTTCGCTCTTCGGCAGGCATGACACGTTAAACACCCCCTGCTTGTTCCTCTCGATATTAAACGTCCCTTTCTCGACTATCGCCTCTTTGATGACGAACTTTTTGTCCTTGTCAAACTTCTCCTTATCCAGCACCAGGACGAACCTGTCGGCGTTAAAGACGGTCCTCGCCTCGAAACCTACCTCGGAGGGAATGGAAAATCCCGTGAAATTGACAGAATATTTCTTGAGGTCGAGCGAGATGCCGTCGAACTTCATCTTCGTGCCGAGTATCTGGCTGAGCTGCTTCTCTATAAGCTTGTTGCCGTAGAATTTCATGTATATAGAGATGCCGGCGACGACTACGACCACAAGCAACAGGCCCACAAGAAATATTTTAAGGATGGCTTTTATCATCGGCTTACTCTATGCATCCCCGTTCCTTTTTGACTTCACTATGGACGAAACCCTATCTTCCGCTTCGGCTTTTCCCGCGGCGCCATCAATTCATCGATAACTTGATAGATCGCCGTAATGTGCCGCCCGTGTTCGCCTAATATTTTACCATGTTCTTTCACTTGCTGCGCAAGTTCTTTATGCTCGGACAATATTTCCCTCAGCTTCACGAAAGCGCGCATTATTGCGATATTTACCTGAATTGCCTTCTTGCTGCGTAGGACGCTGGAAAGCATGGCTATACCTTGCTCTGTAAAAGCGTAAGGTAGATACTTAATATTCTTACCAGATTCCAAGATCACAAATTGTGATCTTGGAATTTTGGCCTCTTTGCCGTTTAAGGTCACAATTTGTGATCTTAAAGATTCTGTCTCTTGCCATGTTAATTGGAACATGAAATCAGACGGGAGCCTTTCGATGTTGCGCTTTACCGCCTGAATCAGCGTCCTTACCTCTACCCCATAAAGTAAGGCTAAGTGTACACTCAACATTACTTTCTTGCCTCTTATGACGAATATCTTCTGCCGCACAACCTCCTGCTTAACCAGTTTGCCCATAAAAAATCCCTCCTTTAGCTATATAGACGCTAAAAGAGGGCAATTTCTTTCAATAAAAATCCCTCTCCCTTTTGGGGAGAGGGTAAGGGTGAGGGGGCTTGTTATCCCCTACTTACACACCGGCTCGAACCTTGTCTTCGCTATCGCCTCGCGCAGGTCCTTGGCGAACAATATCCAGAACCGCGGCGTGTTGACCAGGGTGACGACCTTCTTGCCTTTTTTATCGAGCAGCTCAACCTGATATCTGCAGCCCTTGAGCTTCTTGATACCATAAGACTTGAATCTGGAAAGGTTCATGGCTGGCTCCTTTCTTATTGAGCCGCGTAATAGCTGCGCGCTGCTTCTTTTCTTACCGGCACAGCTTCAAGTTTAATAGTAAAACCGACATAACTCAAGACCTTTTCCAGCGTTTCCATGCTGCTAAATTCGCCGTTCTCGATCTTCGAGATATGCTGTTGGGTAACGCCGATCTTCTTCGCAAGCTGGCCCTGCGTGAGGTTGTGATCGATGCGATAGCGGATGATGGGTTTCACGATTGCAAGTTTTTGTTCAGTAATTTCATACAGCTTCCTGAAGTTCGGGTCCTCCCGGGCCATCTCCTTCAAATGGTCATCAACACTTCTCAAAACGACTTTGTTTTTCATTTGTTTTCTTCCTCTAGTTTTAGCTGCAGGCATTCCTTTTTTCTCCGTATGGCGATATCAATTTCATTCTTCGGGATCTTGCCGGTCTTTTTGATGAATCCATTTGTGAACACCACAGCATCTTGTCGCAGAAAGAAATATAATACTCTTACGTAACCTTCTATTCCTTTAAATCGTAATTCAAAAATACTGTGCCCCAAATATTTCGAATACGGCCGCTTTAATCTATGCCCGCTTACTTCCAAAAGCCCTTTTGTGTATTGAAACTTTTCTTTACTCTTTTTATTCAAAGATGATACAAAATCTTCTACCGGTTTTTCACCTGATGCAAGCGAATAGTAATAACATTTACACTCAGCCATCCTCGCCTCCTTAACTATACAACCATTTAGTTGTATTGTCAATACGTCTTTTTATCGCCCTATTGTAACAGACGTAAAAGGAGGCAAAAAACTTTCAAAAAAATAACTGGTGACAAATTGGCACCAGTTAACTCAAGGTCACAATTTGTGACCTTGGATTTGAGATTCCATTTTGGAATCTCAGTAGGGTGTCCCCCAATGGGACGTCCCCTATTTCTTCTTCTTACCCTTCTTATCCTCCTCCGCCTGCTCGTCAACGAGGACCCTGAAGCGGGAATCCACAACGAATATCTTTGTCGCGGCGCAGCTGTCGATGTCGCACGACGGGAAAGAAAGGAGCATCCCGCCGGCGAAGCCCTTGAGGACCGGGTTGTTGTTCCTGGGAAGGGACGTGCAGTAGGACCGAAGCTGCATCCGGTGGTTGTCCGATATCTTGTCCGAGACCTTCGTTTCGAGTATTACCGGCTTCCTGAAGCCGCCGATCCTGGTGATTATGAAATCCGGGCGGTCCACCCCGACGCTCTCGCCTTTATAGAATATCTCGATGTTGACTTCCTTGAGGTACTCGATCTTGTGCTTGCGGAATTCGATCGCGAGGGCGTTCTGGAATATCACCTCGTCAAATCCGCAGCCGAGGTGTTTCCGGACTTCTTCGGCGAGGGTTTTGATTTGGAGTGATAGGGATTTAAGGTTTTTCAATGTGATTGGCCTCCGTTTTTGTGAATGAAAAGCCCCTCTGCCAAAAAGGCAAAGGGGCTTATTTTTCAGGTGCTGGTGCTAACAAGCAGGCGCTCATGATCGCCAATCCCACCAGCCAGACTTGACGAATAGAACGGCCTGCTATTATGGTAAATTAAGTATACCTTATTCCCTATTTCGCTGTCAAGCATTTTCAGGCGCTCTCTACTTCAATAACCGGTTGATAACGCTCAATCCGCTTAAGTAAATTGTTATATTTAATAATCGGAAAAGCCGTTTTAAAATTATACGGAGAGGCCTTGTCCTTCTTCTGTTTCTTTACGATCACAGCCCAATAACATTGATTACTTTCATTATCATAGTTTGGCAAATCGTACCTGCAAAGATACATAATTTCTCTTTGAGTCCCCTCTGTTTTTGTATATATACTAGTTGAATTACACAAGGTATGCCGTATCCAAGGCAACCTTTTCCCTCTGTGCGGCAAGTAGTATTCAGACTTAACCTCGTGTCTTCCGGTTCCATAATCTTTATACATAAATTTTATTCCATCATCCAGATCTATATGAATTTTACGACCAAATTTATCCGTCAAATCTCCTTCAACATAAGTTTCAAAAAACTTTAAAGCGTCCGATTCGGCATAATTATAACCAAAACACTGGGTAAGCTCATGATCGACAGTATATGTTTTATCATTAGAATGATGATAATCGATTAGTTTTACTAGTCTTGAGACATCTTTTCTTTTTAAAAGAACGGGAAAGCCGGGTAAAAGCTGCACCCCTTCCTTTTTACGGCCTAAGGCATAATATGCTATTTTGAAAACATCATAAAATATATGCGAAATAGTCTTTGCGTTCTCAAAGGTATGCAATCTCGCTATAGTCTGAAGTTTCTTAAGTATTTCTTCCTGTGTTGAAAACAACGGAATTTCCACAGCTACCGCCTCCTTTAGTATAATAGACGTAAATAGGAGGGATTTTCTTTCAACTATTTTTTCTTGCTTACGTTATATCCCTTGGGGACATGCAACAACGGGACACTCTGCAACCTGTCCCTTTTTGACACGTCCCATTTTTATCATAGATTCTTTGATAGTTCTTCAATTGCAGTAATTATATATGGCATTTGCGGAATGATAGTTTTCATATCAACATTTATTAAAGGATTATGAGCGGCTGCATCTCCTAAAAATTTTATCCCTTTAATTTCTTTTGCCGTCTTGGGCGTTAGAATATGAATGCCGTGAATTTTTTCCGAGGATGCCTTATTAATCATATCTTCTAATCCGATTAATCCTCCCGCTTTAGTCTTATCTTCTATCTTAGTTACAATACTCTGCTTAGCAAAAACCAAGTAAATTAACTTTTCCAAAATCTTTCGAAATAGAAAAGCGCTGCAGGTCCCGCTTTCGCCAAAATTGTACCTTAGATCTTTAAGTTCTATTTCAAAATCCTTTTTAAGTTTTTTGAGTAATCGATCTGAAAACAACTCTTCTTCAACTTTTAGTATCTTTTTGGTTTTAGTAACAAATCGTAATGCTTCTTCTTTTGTCATGCTAGTTAAGACCCAAAAATTACCCTGATAACCTTTTGGCCTAATAGCGTGAATGACACCTTCGGCCATAAATTTCTTCATATAGGTTTGTACTTCATTTGGCTTTAATTTTCTTCCAAAAGTACCTCGAATTTCGGTAATCAAAGCTTGCGTTGTCTTAGGTGAATCAAAAAAACCTTTTATTATAAGATCTCTAATAAATTGGTGTTTGCTTCCTTTTTGCAATTGAAGATTTTTAACTTTTTCTTTTAACAATCTACCAGACATAGGCAAGGATCTTTTCCCCTTTTATAATTTTACTAGCAATTCTTAATTTTTTGCTCCCTTTCAATCTTCTTAAAGCAGTATCAACCCTATCAAGCTCACAATGGTATATTTGTGAAAGTTCATTATGAACTTCGCTAACACTTTTTGGTTGTTTAAAAATACCTCAGTCTCGCATCTGTAAAATTAAACCCGGCAAGCTATTCTTTGTGCGGGCTTTAGACGTTTTCCCTAAGCGACTAACATCAGTAGCTGGACTAAAAACTGCTTTCTCTAAGCGCTCCAATCTTTTTAGAATTTGGTTTTTATCTTTTTTGCTATTCATCGGTTATCTCCTTATTGCATATTTCCATTTCTTATCTCCCTTGTCGCGGAATCGAATCAATTTTCGTTCTCTAACTAAGTTCAACAATCCCATTGAAATAGTCGCATTTGAATAATGCCGGCCTTCTTGTCTAAGTCGCTCTATAATTTCTGGCAGTTGTTTTGGGCTATCAAAATATCCTTCTTCAGACAAAATCCTAAGCCCTCCTGTTGCGCCTGACATATCTTTTTCTCTTTTTCCTAAGCTACGCTGATGTTCATTTGTGCTTATTCTAATTCTACCTCCAGCTAATTCTACCAATTCAGTTACAAGAGTTACAATTTGTTCAGCTATCTGTTTTGCATCTCTTTTCATTATCTTCCCCTTTGATAATATTTATATACACCTTTTTCTGGTTTATTTCTACCGAGTATTTTTTTTCTCACAAGCAATAAAATAGGTTTCATAAGTGAGGTGGTTGGCTTACTAGTCCCCTCATCTCGAAGTTTTTTCTGAATTTCAGATATTGTTTTCGGCTTTTCAAAATACCCTTCTTTAACTAGGTCGAATATTTCTTTTGTTAACCCACTAAAACTCTCTTTTGCGGAAGATATTTTGATTTCTTTCTCTTGTCGATAATTTTGCTTTATCGACAAGGATCTTTTCAATTCAATCAAAAGATTTTCAATCTCCTCAATTATTTCTTTACTATTTTTCATTTTAACTCCTTTTTTTATTCTAACATATATTCTGTTAGTGACCAATGATTTAACCCTTTATATTTGAGTCAATTATTGCATCTTTTTGATTACTTGTCAAGATATTTATGTCATAATTAGCGACATTAAATATTATAATGACCAAAATACGACTACTTTATAGCTGAATATAAATCATTTATTGTGATATTTAATACTAATATTTATGACTTATAGAATTTGTTCCTGGAGGTTTGGTATTTTAGATCTTATTTTGTTTATTTCCAAATGTGCTTTTTAGGGACACTCTGCAATCTGTCCCTCTTTGATGCGCCCCTAATATTTACTCCGTTCAAAAACCAGAGACACTAATAATAACTATCAAAAGTCGGAAGAAATAAAAATCGGCAAGTCTTCATTAGATTTTTCCTTGTATCCAACTATTCCAAAATTAGTAATAAACGATTTCGCATAA
This sequence comes from Candidatus Omnitrophota bacterium, assembly GCA_030695925.1. Lineage (GTDB taxonomy): Bacteria > Omnitrophota > Gorgyraeia > Pluralincolimonadales > Pluralincolimonadaceae > JAGUXU01. Next base: position 26,578 of record JAUYOH010000013.1, on the reverse strand, counting down.
GACTTATAGCCATTTTGATAATCTCTTGCGACATGTTTAATATAAAACTCCATATCTTTTGAATTAAGCTGTTTAGCCAACCAATGTAAATCACCATCAAATTTTATGCAATAGCCTGCATAAAAAGTGTACTCTTCCTTTTCCCAAACAATAAAGTTCGGCTTTAACCCGAGGGGAGGAACTAATATTTTTCTTCCCCAAGAAGTATCAAGACCCTGAGAACGCCCAAAAGCATACCATTCTTTCGAATCTAACTCTCCTTTGTCTCTCAATTGCAATCTTTGCTTTATCGCCGAAAAATATGCATAGGTATCGGGATATGCTTTTTTAAATTCGACTTCGGGTATAATTACATGTTTCCCACTAATTTTCTTATATGGAAATATAATGTATCTATTTTGATTCTCATTCGCTACCTTTAATACTGAAGCTTTCACTATCGGTCTTAGCATATCTCGCTCGATCAAATATTCTCTACCATCTTTCAGTTTTATAACTGCTTTATTACCCCGGATAATCGGGTCTTTAAAAATATAAAACTCATCCGCAAGCGTAGTGACACCAACATGTATTTTTGCTATCTTGCCCAACGCTATTCCTTTATTCTCGATTTCCTTAATTCTTTTTAAATTATCATTTGAAGACAAAATCCATATATTATGATTTATATTTGAATATTCTATTTCATCGACAAGTTGTATATTTTCCTTGCCACCTTCATAATACAAAAATTTTACTTTTTTCCAATTTGCGTCTAATATTGTAATTGCCGAATAGGTTGTCGCATTATCAAATACCTGATAATGTTTAAAATCTACTATTTCCTTAATAAGATTATTTGCTACCAGATAATACCGCAAAGACTTGGCAGTTTCTGTTCGAAAATAAGTGTTTGGGGTAATATAACCCAACCTTCCTCTTTCGTTTAGTAAGTTAAGGCCTAGTTCAAAAAAAGCAATATATATATCCGTAGAACCGCTTACGCAAAAAGACCAATCTCTTTGAATTTTTCTTCGCCTAACTTCACCCAAATGTTGTATCCTAACATAGGGAGGATTTCCTACCACATAATCAAAATAATTAAAATATTTTTCTGTACGAATTTTATCCAAACTATCATAATTCAATATATTCCATTTTACTCCCTGTATTCCAAAAGATTCTGCAATATTATCCAAGTTGATTTTGCATCTAACTATTGCATCTTTGTCAATTTCGAAGCCATAAATACTTTCATGCAGTGTTTTTTTAATTTCATTCGATAAGAAACCATCCTTTTTGCATTGTTGCAATAGCCTCTTAACAATAACTATCAAAAAATTACCCTCTCCACATGCGGGGTCCACAATTTTCTTACCAATTATGCTCTTTTCATAACCAACTTTATTTAATATGAGCTCAACTATCCAAAGAGGAGTGTACACTACTCCATTAGTTTTTTCTCTACTTACCCTCATATATAAAGGTAGGTCGATTAACTTTTCAGATTGCATAATGCTATTACCCTTTTTATAAATGTCTCGATTGATAATTCTACTTCCAATATCTTAGCCATCTCTTCCGATAATCCTAGCTTTTTTAGATCGGTAAAAAACGGATTATTTTGGTCGTCAAAATCAATTATTACCATACCTAAAACATCTGGCTTATGAGGGAAATCTACATCCTTGAAAAGTTTAACATATTTTTGAATTTGGTGTTCACTTAATATTTCTGTTCTTTTTTCTTTGCCGCGTTTGTTACCTGCTGCTTTGTCGTAATAAGGTGTATGCCCTCTCAATACAAGAAAATGAGTAAATCCAAATCCTGTCCTTCTTATATTCGCAGTTTCTCCTAATAGGTTTTCAAAATAATTATTAGAATTTTGAGCGTAATTAGATGTTACAAATTTAAAGCTTATCGTCACCACTGGCTTTAACTTGTGGATAATTGTTATATCTAGAACCTTTGGATAGTATTTCCCTGAAATTATACATTCGCCACCGCAACCCAAACTTTTAACTTCGTATTCATCGCTTAATCCTTCTAATACTTCATTAGCAAGCCAAGAGTGTATTGGTATTAATTTTTTGTTACTTCTTGCACCGAATTTATTGTAAGCATTGAAAGTTTTCTTAATCGCAATTAAAAAATCATTTTTCGTAGACTCATTCATTGAAAATCTCCTTTATTTCAATTTACTACTATAAAAATATTACACCATCAATTATACCAGCTTATCGTAATTCTAACCATCTTCTATACCTTCCCCCAAAACTCCTCACACTTCATCGGCGTTGCATGCGCATCCTTCGCATAAAAATACAGCGAGCGGTCGGAGGAGACTACGCGGAGGTTGCGGCGCTGGCGCGGCGGGACTTTGTCGATGTGTTTCTTTATGTAAGAATCGGCGTTCCGGGCCGCGACAATATGCAGTTTCGCCGTGCTCCTGTTCGGTATATCGAGATATTCATTCTTGCTGTCGAAGACAAGTATAATCGGGTCACTATGCGTCTTTTGAAAGCGCTCAAGTATCGAGATCAGGTGCTGGGCGCCTGCGAGGGCATCGTCGTGGTCGATACCGGAGTGTTCGTGCCTGACCATGTTCCAGCCGTCAATGATTATAGGCATGCCCCCTCACCCTACCCTCTCCCCGTTGAGGAGAGGAATACCTCTTACATCATCTTCCCTTTTTCAAGAATAAAATTGCCTTTGAGGCGGATGTCTTGGGAAGAACTGCCGATAAGGACCTCAAACTCACCGGGTTCGGCGACCCAGTCCTTCTTGTTCACATCATAGAAGGCCATTGCCCTTTTATCAAGCCGGAAATTCACGGTCTTCGTCTCGCCGGGTTTAAGGACGACGCGCTGGAAGCCCTTTAATTCCTTAAGGGGCCGCGCCACACTCGCCTCTTTGTCGCTTACGTAAAGTTGGGCGACTTCAGCGCCTTCTCTTGTACCCGTATTCTTTATATCGGCGCTGACATCGACGACAAAACCATCGCCCGGGAGAGTGTTCGGCGTTATCTTTATATTGCTGTAGGCAAAAGTCGTATAGGATAACCCGTGGCCGAACGGGAACAAGACCTTGACGTTCTTGGTGTCAAAATACCGGTATCCGACGAATATCCCTTCCGCGTAAGTCACCTGTCCGTTACCTCCGGGGAAATTTCCGTACGCGGGGCAGTCCTCCCATTTCACGGGAAAAGTAGTCGGGAGTTTTCCGCCCGGGTTATAATTCCCGAGGAGGACATCGGCTATCGCGTTCCCGCACTCCTGCCCGGGATACCATGCCTCGACGACAGCCGGGATTTTATCTATCCACTTGCTCATCGCGACAGGTGCGCCGGTATTCAGGACGATTATAGTATTCTTATTCGCGGCGGCAACCTTCTCTATGAGGGCATTCTGGTTATCGGGCAGGTCCATATTCGCCCTGTCAAAACCCTCGCTCTCGATCTTATTATTAAACCCGCCGAATATGATGGCCAAGTCTGATTTTTTGGCGATGGCCACCGCCTCATCGATAAGCTCCTTCGGGCTGTCCCACCCGAGCCGCGCTACCGCGCCGCCGCCTCTTTCGTAATATTCGACGCGCAGGTCATATTGCTTACCTGCCTCGACCTTAAGCGGTATCTTCTTCATCTCCGCCGCGTGGTCCTTCCAGTCGTCAAGCAGCAATTTTCCGTCGAGCCAGATACGCATACCGTCATCGCTCATCGCGATAAGGTCCATCTCGCGGGTCACGGAAGGGACAAGTTTACCCGTCCATCTGACAGAAAAGTTATCCGTGCCCAAGCCCGAACCCGGAGCCCTCTCCTGCCAGTCAAAGCTGATCTGCTTATCCACCCTTTTTAAAACCGGTTCGCCTTTCAGGTCTATACTATTGAAATACTCACCGAGAAGGCCGTTTACCTTTTCGCCGTTATACGTGGTAAAGAGGGCCGATGAGGGTATGGGAGAGATCTCGTCGTCAAATTTGCATCCCAATGAATAATTGATCTCTATTTTATTGCCGAGCCGGTCCTTAAGGCCGTCCAGCGGGCTTATGGAATAAAATGGCGATACGTCCGAACTTCCGCCGCCTCCGGTGCGGGCGACCGCTGCGTTGGGGCCTATAACCGCGATTGATTTTATTTTGGTGATGTCTATGGGTAATATGTTTTTCTCATTCTTAAGAAGGACGATGCCCTCTCTTGCGCCTTGCAGGGCTACCTCTTTGATCGCCGGAGTATTGACTTCCCCTGAATCCGGTGCCGAGTTTTTATCAAAGAGGTCGGCAAAGAACATCGCTCTTAATACGCGCCTTACTTTATCGTCGATAACGGATTCTTTCACCTCGCCGTTCTTTACCGCGGCGACCAGTTTTTGGTTGAAAAATTCTATACCGGGCATCTCGACGTCAAGCCCGTAATTGGCGCAGTTTACCGTGGAGTGTGTCGCACCCCAGTCCGAGACCATAAATCCCTTGAAGCCCCACTCATTCTTAAGGATCTCGTTTACGAGATGGTTATTCTCGGTGCAATGAAACCCGTTTACCTTATTATAAGCGGCCATAATAGACCACGCGCCGCCCTCTTTTATCGAGGCCTCGAAAGCGGGAAGATAGATCTCCCTTAAGGTCCTTTCGTCGACTATGACATTTATCGAGCCCCGCTCCCACTCCTGATTATTGACGGCGTAGTGCTTTACGGTGGCGATGACCTTCTCGTCCTGCACTCCTTTGATATAGGCGACCGACATCCTGCCGGCAAGATACGGGTCCTCGCCGAAACTCTCAAAGTTCCTTCCCCCCATCGGGACCCTGTGTATATTTATGCAGGGGCCCAGAAGCATATCCCTTCCTTTTCCTTTTGCCTCTCTGGCAAGCGCCCAGCCGATCTTTTTTAACAGATCGGTGTCCCAGCTGGCAGCCATAGATACAGAGGACGGAAAAGCGGTAGCGTGCCCAAACCTCATACCGACCGGGCCATCGGTCATCTTTAGAGCCGGGATGCCGAGCCGGTCGATGGGAAAAGTATCCATCTCTTTTCCGGCGAGAAGTTTGACCTTTTCTTCCAAGGTCATTTGGCTTATTAAATCATTTATGCTCTTCTCTGTCGCCGGATCCGCGCGGCAGACCGAGAAAGGTAGCAGAATAATAATCACGCATGCTGCTATAACCCGTTTGAAATCCATTTGTTATGCCTCCTTTAAGTTTATGTTTATCACAGGGTTGTGTTTTAACGTGTTATACGCCGGGCAATTATGTATAAATTCCAGCATCGCTCTCTTCTTGCCTTCATCCAGTCGCGCGCCTTTTAAGTCGACAGAGACGTTTATCTCCTTAAAGCGCATCGGTGATTCTTTTACTAGTTCCGCGTCAAGCGTTATGCTGAAATCTCTTATGGGTAATTTCGTGCCTTCTATAAAACGGCGCAGATACACTCCTATACAGCTGCCGAGGCCGGCCAAAAGCGTAGTAAGCGGATTTATTCCTTCAGTCTTCGCGCTGATAGTCAACTCGTCGCCGCTTTGTGTCTTCGCTTTGAATGTATGATCGCCGCTGTTTGTTATGTCAACGTGATACATCTGCCCTCCTGCTTAACCCCAACATATATCGTCGAAATCGCAGCCCTTGCACTTCTTAAAGTCATCAACGCGCTCGGGCAATTTATCGAACTCAAATTTCTTTATGCGGCTCCATATATCCTTTATAGCCGACTCCAGCTCCGCGACCATCTCGTCGGTAAGGTCCACATCCAGATCCCTGAATTCCCCCTGCTTGAGGCCGGCGTATATGGTAGTTCCCTTCGCCGGCTCCACAAAGACAAGCTTGCCTTTCTTTACTTTATAACCCTTTTTCCGGCGTTTGTCACGTTCAAAAAGTAATTTATATGAGATCAATTGCCTTAAGTAACCGTCGCATTCGTCGCTTGCAATCCCTGTCTCTTCTTCTAGGGATTTCAGGATATCTTTCACGTGGTCGTCGGGCTTTCCCGTCTTGTAATCCACGACGCGCACCGACTTTTCTTTTTCGCTTACAATCTCTGTCTTGTCGTATTTACCCGTAAAGACAAGGTCGTCGTCAAGCGTGGCCATGAGCTTCTCCTCAAGGCCGATGGGTTTTACGGGCGCTTTTGATTCCCGGTCGAACCATTTATTTACGCCCTCGATACCGATCATGCAGAGCGATTTTATCGAGCTTTCGACGCCTTCTCCCTCCAGCTCGCGGGTGAACGATTCCTTGAAAAACTTGAAATCCGGGAACTTGCTCTTCTTCATGAAATGGTCATAGGTATCTTCGAGCGCCTTATGGACGCAGCTTCCGAAGGTCAGGTTGAAATTCTTCGCGCCGGGCAGCATGAGCACGTCGTCATAAAGATATTTACGAGGGCAATCGATGTAATTATTCAGGCTGGTCGGATTAAGCGTTAGGCCGGCGACGAGATCCTTCAGGACCTTTTCCGTGCCGATGAACGGGTCTTCCGAGTCCGGGACTTTCATAAAATCACGCATTACTTTTTCTTCCTGCGGGCTTCCTCCGGCGCTTTCGATCCCTGCCCTTCCGATATATGAACTGGTGACCTCTTTCTGGTCATCGACAGGGCTGGCGGTGTAGATAAGGTCTGCCTTTGCGCGAGTCGAGGCGACATAAAAGAGCCGCGTCTCATCGTAATAGTCGAGCTGTTTGAGTACGTCTTTGTCGGTCACCCTCTCTTTGCCTTTGAATATTTCCGGGGGAAGCGGCAAGAGGTCGGCCCGCGGCTTCATCGGCCAGTTCTTATCCTGCAGGCAGAACGGGATAAAGACCGTATTGAACTCCATACCTTTTGAGCCATGGGCGGTGAATATGCGGACGCCCTCCTGGGTGGCGGTGACAAGGTCGCCCTCTAAGGCAATATTATGGCTCTCTTTTATCTCTATATCGTCCATGAATTCGGAAAGCGTCATCCCCGGCTGCGCGAGGTCGGAGTTCTTGACCATATTTATAAACGAGGTCAGGGCGCGCAGGTCGCGGATGCGCAGGAGGTCGTCTTTATCGTATTTCTCGAGGATGAACTTAAACATCCCGGCCTCTTTGATGTATCGCATAAGTATCGCGTGAACGGGTTTTGCGGCGGTGTCCTCGAGGAGGGTTGTCAAAGCGAATGCGGCATGGCACATAGCCCCCTCACCCTTTCCCTCTCCCCTCTGGGGAGAGGGCTTGAAATCTCTTTTCCTCTCCCCTCTGGGGAGAGGATTAAGGTGAGGGGAATTTTCATAAATATTCATAAATTCCGAGACGAGCGTGGTCTCGCCGAATATGCCTTCCTTCTTCTGCGCCCTCTTTTTCGAATTGACCGACGCGATAAACGCGAGGACATCGGCCATAGGGATGCGCATGTAATCTGCCGTGAGGACCCTGTAAAGATAGGCGTCTTTTGCCGCATAGGCGGAAGGGTCCGTGATGTTCGCAAAATTCAGGACATCGAGCATCTGGCGGACGCGTTTTTCGCCGGCGATATTCTCTTTGCCGTCGGTGGCGTACGGGATGCCGGCGCGCAGGAAGGCGTCCACGACGGCAAGGACATGCTCCCTCTTTCGCAAAAGCACCGCGACCTCTTCAAGCGGGACGCCTTTGAGCGATCTTATCCTCTCTGTCATGAACAGGAGTTCTTCCGGCTCTGTCGTGAACTTATGAAATTCTATCGCCTTTTTCTTATAGTCCTTTTCCGGAGAGAGCCCTTTTGCGCGGACACGTTCTTTTTCAGGCAGTGCGCTTATTATCTTTTCGGAAAGCGTTATTATCTCTTTCGTCGAGCGGTAGTTCTTTTCGAGGGAGATCTCTTTTGTCGCGGGAAACCTCTTTTTTAGTAACTTGAAATTGCCGGACGACGCGCCCTGGAACCGGTAGATCGACTGGTCGTCATCGCCCACACAGCATAGATCTGGGTTTTTACCGTCCACGAGCTCGAAAAGGAGACCCAGCTGGGCGCCGTTAGTGTCCTGGAATTCGTCTACCATGACATAGGCATATTGTTCCTTCATGGCGCGCTTGAGTTCGGGCTCGCTCCTGAGCGCCTCGATGGCGATAATGATCATATCGTCGAAATCGTAGCGGCCGCGTTCGTCGAAAAGATCAGGGTTTTTGCCGCTCTTATATTCCTCGTATAATTTATAGACGGTGGCGAAGGCCTTGAGTTTCGGGATGTGTTTCTCCTCGATATACACGCCGTCGGGCTTCACCTTGGCCATGGCTTCTTCAAAATCTTTGGAATTGATACCCTCGCGCTTGAGTTCGTTTATTTTCTGCTGGATAGCCTTGCGGTAGAAATAGGGCGATTTTACCGACCTGATGGCGTCTACGCCTTGGGTGCGGTTAAGAATATATTCGAGGACTTTTATCCGCTCGACTTCGGTTATCAGTTGGCGTTCCTGTATATAGTCGGCGGCCTCCTCGGATTCGAGGATGATGGAATTGGAAAAACTGTGGAATGTGGCTGTCTCGATGCTGTAGGCCTGCGGGCCGAGGATCTTTACGAGGCGCTCTTTCATCGCCTTGGCGGCGGCATTGGTGAATGTCAGTATGAGGATGTTTTCGGGCTTGGCTTTCTTCTGCTGGATTATATTAGCCGCGCGGACTGACAAAAGCTCGGTCTTGCCCGTGCCCGGGCCTGCCAGCACAAGAAGCGGCCCGTTGATGCAATCAACCGCTTCTTTTTGCTTGGAATTAAGTTTGTCGTAATATTTCTGGTATGCGTCCATATACTATTTGGATCCCCGCTTTCGCGGGGATGACATTCGTCACTTCTGTTTCTTGAGGAGGTACTTTCTGCTTTTGATCCCGACGAAATTAGACCATTCCTTATCGCCGCCGGACTGCGCTTCTATGAGTTCCTTCACCGCATTCGCCTGCGAGGTGAGCTCATCGGCCTGATAGACGATCGTCGCTTCTAATGTCTTCGGCAATACCGGCGACTGCTGCTCGTATTCGCCGTGATGGCTTAATATTATGTGCTTGAGTTTTAATTCGAGGTCCTTAGGGAAATCCTTTATCCCGGAGATCTTCTTGGACAATATATCAAATCCCAGCGTAAGATGACCTATCAACCCGCCGTCGAGCGTGTACTGTAATGTGTTCGGGTCCAGCTCAATGACCTTTCCTATATCGTGAACAAAAGCGCCGATAAGGACAAGGTCTTTGTCGGCCTGCGGGTATAGCTCGCATACCCTCTCGGATATATACATCACTTCGTAAGTATGCTCGAGGAGGCCGCCGATATAGGCGTTATGCCAGCTGGATGCGCCGGGCGACTTCTTGAAGCGCGACATAAGGTCAGTATCTTCCAGGAATCTATCTGCTAAAATGGAGAGGTGCTTATCGGATATCCCGCCGAGGTAGGAATTTACTTTTTTAAACAATTCTTCGGGGTTCTCGACGGCACGTATCAGGTCCGTGGGCTTGTATTCTTTCTCTGAGGCGGCCCTTAAACCGTCCACTTTTATCTGCTTGTCGTTCTTCCAGACATCGACGGTGCCGCTTACGACCACGACAGCGCCGCTGTCAATCGCGCCGTTGACGGTCTCGGTGTTGTCCCACATCCGGCCTTCTATCTCGCCAGTCTTGTCGGCGAAGACAAGCCTTAAGTAGAGCTTGCCTTCTTTTGTCTTAAGCGCTTCTTTCTTCTTGAGAAGATACGCTGTTTCTACGGGTTGACCCGCTTTTAATTCCTTGATATTCATTGATGGCGTGTTAGCAGTTGTTTACTTAATATAGTCGGAAGGTTTCTTGCTGCCCTTTCCCGCATTCTTGATGTTCTGGCCCTTTACTGCCTTAACATTAGTTTTCGCGGTAGAAGTCGAGTTCGTTCCGGAACCCCACGTGTAATTTATTGTCGGCCCCGCGGTGGTCGTCTTTTTGCCCTTGACTTCCTTACTGGCGGCCTGCGCAGCCGAAGAGACAAAAAGTGATAACACTACTAAAACAGCTATCAGTCTTTTCATATCTTTCCCCTCCTTTCGCAATAGGCTAATTATATCATATTTTAACTTTGAATACCAAGGCCGATATCCGTGGGTGCCCTGCCTATCGAGTAAAGCAATTTTACGACCGAATCTATCCTTTCTTTTATATCCGCGTCCGTGCCCGCGCGGTCAGGATAAATATCGTAGAGCCGCCGGTATTTTTTGGGAGTCACATTGATCATCAGGGAATTCCCGCCCGAGAGCAGGCCCTGTCTTAGCCCGTCCTCTTTATCGAGCGTCTCCAAAGAAGTCGTGACGAGTATCCTCGACTCCGGACTCATTATCCGCGTCCGTGCAATGGCATCCAATGTCTCCTCTATTGACGGGGACGGAGAATCTGCCAAAGGCGTTTGAGGGTGAGGAATGAAAGGGCCGAACGAAAACATATCCGTGCCCAACGAACCCGTAAGTTGGATATCTTTAAGAAGGTCTTCTTGTGTCTGCCCCGGCAAGCCGATCAGGAAACCGGTCATAATAAGGTAGCCGATATCGTGTAGCCTGTTAATCAGGTCAAGGCGTTCTTTTGGGTTGTGTCCCGGCCGCATCTTTTTATATAGCGCGGGATTACTCGTCTCAAAACGCAAGAGCGCGCCGCGGGCACCCGCTTTATATAACTTCTCGTAAAGGCCGGCTTCTCTTTCACCAATACTCAAGATAAGTAGTGCCGGGCTTTTCTTCCTGATCCGCTTGATTATCTCGATTAGTTTTTTCCCGTCATACCAAGGATCTTCCCCTGATTGCAGGACAAGCGCCTTAAACTTAAGTTTCCTGACGGCGATATCGGCCGCGGCGACTATCTCGTCAATATCCATCCTGTAACGGGTCAGCGAAGAATTGCTATTCCTGAGGCCACAATACAGGCAGTCGTTCCTGCAATAATTGGAGAATTCTAAGATCCCGTGGACACAACAGGAGTTGCCCAACTCTTTCTGGCGGACTGAATTTGCGATCTGTCGCAGGTCTTTGGGTTTCTGGGCGAGCCGCAGGTCGGTCTGCTGTAATTTAAAAAAGAGTTCTTCCCAAGTCTTTAAGATCTCTTTTGCTTCCTGCCGTGAGACCCTCTGGACCACAAAACCGCCCTGAGCATAGATATAATCTCCGGCGGAAAGCTTGTAGAAGTCATTCTTGGCTTTTCTCTTCTCGCCAAAGTAATCTACGGTGACGATATTATCTTTTATCTCAACGACTTTTCCGGGTATGGCATAGCACATCTAAAAACTCACTTATCTCTTTCGTGATATCATCGCATCTTGCTTTTAATGTATCGGTCAGCCCCTCATCAAAAGAAACGTCTTCCACTTGAATGCCTGCCACATATACCTTCGTCTTGATACCCAGTTTTTTATAAAGTTCGAATATATCCTTCAGGCCCAGTTCATGCGAGGAAGTAACGGTATCCTTTAAATCATATTCTATCTTATCTAATTCGAATATCCTGAGTTCTCCGACGGGAAGCGAGGCGTTTATGCCGTCAATCAGGACAACCGTATCGTAATCCCGTATCCTGTGCAAAAGGTCAAAACCGGCAATCCCGAAATTAAGGTAGTCTATGCCGCTTGTCTTGTGAGAAGCAAGAAGGGACTCGAGTATCACTATTCCTATCCCGTCATCCCTTCTGAGGGTGTTGCCAAGTCCGATTACGGCTATCTTTTTATTTGACAAATTTTACGTCCAAAAGATGGGTCGAGCAGGATATGCAGGGGTCATAAGCCCTCGCGAGCATCTCGAGGTCAAGTGTTATCTCTTCCTGCGTCTTTTTGCCCAATAATTCGGGGACGATCTTACGCATATCGTCTTCGAGATTGCCCATATTCTGGTTTGTGGGTATTACGCAATTCGCTTGGGTTATATGCGCCGTCTCATCTATAGCGTATTCGTGGAATAGAGAACCTCTGGGGACCTCAACACATCCGATTCCGGTATTAGGCTTATACTTGATCTTATCGACCTCGCTTCGCTTGGGCCATGACGATACAACTACCTTATCTTTATTGAGCCCGTCCTTTAATATCTTCCCGATTATGGTGATAGACTCCTCGAGGCAGTGGACCCATTCTACAAGTTGCGCGACCGTATTTAAATAGGGATTGTGGCAAGGCGCTTTCAGGCCAAGTTCGGCCGCGACCGCTTTCGCCTTCTCATTAAGTTTGTCACTGTTATTATTAAATCTCGAGAGCGCGCCGACCGCATAAGATTTGCCGTTGATAGTCGCTATCTTGGCCCTTGAATAATCCAAGACGGTCTCTGTGAACACCTTCCTGTAATTCTTATCCGAGGTCCTGTTTCCGCCGTTTATTATTAAATCGCCGTCATACATCGCGTATTCTTCGTCATTGGTAAGCGACATGTATTGAGTCGGCCGCTCAAATACGGGGAATTTAAGCTTCTTCAATATCTTTACCGTCTTCTCGCCGTCTTTCCTGGACTCGAGCATTAATTTATGCAGCTTCTCCAGTCCTTCTTTCGAAGGCAGTTTAGTCAACCCGCCTATGACATAACTTATAGGATGGATATGCCTGCCTGCAAGCACCTCGCCGCCATAGTCGCTCATCCTCTTCATCCTCAGGGCCATCTCGACTACAGGTTTATGCGTTTTAATCAAAGGTAGGACGCTCTTTACACCCAAAAGATCAGGAGCAACAAGAAAGTAAATATGGAGTATATGGCTGTCCATCTGCTCAAAATACAAAAGCAATTTTCTCAACATAACGGTCTCATCAGAGGGCGTTATACCCAAGGCGTCTTCGCCCGCCTTTATGCTGGCTAAGCTATGGCCGCATGCGCAAATACCGCAAATACGGCTGGTGATATGCTGGGCTTCCCAGATGGACCTGCCGACCAGCATAGATTCAAAGAAACGCGGCGATTCTATCACTTGGAATTCGCATTTGGTGAGTTTGCCGTCTGTCACATCGACTACTATGTTCCCGTGGCCCTCGACTCTCGTTAAATAATGGACGTATATCTTGACGTTCTTGGAATCTATCTTACTTGAGTTCTTTGTCATATTTCTCCCCCGCCGAGTCGTTATATAAAGTAAAATGCCGTAATATATCTTCCAGTTTCAGGCCGTATCTTAATAATATCTCCTTGTGGCCGTTTGCCGCCGGATTTTCTACAAGGCCCCGGCACCCGTAACACCTGTTTCCGTTATTAATGCACCATGAATTGCATCCGGCCCTCGTCACCGGGCCCATGCACTCTTCATCTTTTTCATACCGGCAGACATTTTCATTCATCTTGCATTCTACGCACACCGCGTAATTGGGAAGCGGATAGGGCTTACCCATGAGTATGCTCTTTAAGACCGCTATTATCTCCGGAATATACGGAGGGCAATTAAGGATATAATAATCTACCTTGACTACTTTATCCAAAGGCATCGCGTTGATAGTATTTATCGTATTCGCCTTATCGCCATAGACTCTCTCTTTGGCGACTTCAAGGGGAGTGCGGTTCTTGATGCTGTTTACTCCCCCGATAGTGGCGCAGGAACCAAATGCGACCAAAATTTTTGCCTTTTCCCTGATCTGCTTTATGCGTTTGATATCGTTATCCGTCGAGATGCTGCCCTCTACTATGGCGATATCGTAATCCTGTCCGTTCTCGGACATTATCTCGCGGAAATTCACTATATCCACAAGTTTCGTCAATTCAAGGAAGGTCTGGCCCATATTGGCGAACTGAAGCTGGCAGCCTTCGCAATCGGTAAAATCGAAAAACGCTACCTTAGGCCTTGGCCGCTTTTTCATGGCATTCTCCTCTAAAATCCTTCAATTGGGCGTATGTAAATACGGGCCCGCTCTGACATACGTAGATGCCCTCTATCTGGCAATGGCCGCATTTTCCGAGGCCGCAGCGCATGCGTCTTTCGAGCGAGACTATGATCTGATGGTCAGGAATATTCTTCTTGAGCAGCTCCGCAAGCACGAATTTATACATTATCGGAGGGCCTACCACCACCGCGTATATCCTCGCGGGATTCACATCCGCCCCGGTAATCAAAGTCGTTATAAGTCCGACGTTCCCCGTCCAGTCCGGGTCCGCCCTGTCTACCGTACAGCTAAGATTGATCTCGGCCCTCTTCATCCAGTCCTTTGTCTCCCCCCTGAATAAAAAATCCTTAGGGGTCTTGCAGCCGAGCAATATCTGAACGCGTCCAAAATCTTTCCTGTTGTCCATGACATACCTGATCAAAGATCTGAGGGGGACTATCCCGAGCCCGCCTGCTACTATTACTAAATCGTATCCGAACATATTGTCTATGGGGAAACCTCTCCCGAAGGGGCCTCTTATTCCCACAACATCCCCCTTTTTAAGTTTATGCAACGCGTTTGTAAACGACCCTACATTCCTCACCGTAAGGTCGAAATATCCTTTGTCCGTGGGAGAGGAGCATACCGATATGGGCGCTTCTCCGACGCCGAATATAGAGACCATGACGAATTGCCCCGGTTCATGGGCGAGGTTGATCTTATCCTCTAATTCGATCCTGAAAAACTTCTCCTTATCACTCAGCATACGGACCTCGATCAACCTGCCCTTCATCGGCTTATAAGGAGAGGTCTTCATCTTCTCCAAGAGTATCTCTCTATCGATCATCCCGGCCCTCCAGAATCGAATTCACCGTCTCGATCAACTTTATACCGGCCATACAGGTCCTTGAACATCTCCCGCAACCCGTGCAGAAATACCTGTTAAATTTATCCTGCGAATATCTGAACTTTCTGTAATACCTGTGCCTCTGTCTTGCGTCGCGCCCTTTCCGGAAATCCTCTCCGCCCGCTACTTTGTCAAAATCGTCCATCTGACAGGAATTCCAGATACGGTATCTGATCCCGTCGTTAAAAGACAAATCCGTCTCGTCAAATATATCAAAACAATAACAGGTGGGGCATACCATGGTGCAATTCCCGCAGGCTATGCACCTTTTGCCTACATCCTGCCAGACTTCCGAATCAAAAGATTTGCCAAAGGTCTTGTAAACCTTTTCTATGGGCGCTATAAACTCATTTTTAAATATCTTTTTCTTGTTTTCCCTGACGTGCTCAAGCATCGTCATATCATCCACCGAGGCCTTTTTAATATAATTCAGCCCTTTAAGCAGCCTTTCTCCTTTTTTGGAATTAATGTGTAAAACAAAAGCGCCGCCGATATCTATCATCATGATATCGTAACCGCCCCGGGGCTCGTGGTTACCCACCGCTGTGCAACTGGCGTATTTATCGCAGTATTCGAGGCATTCTATCCCTATAGCGGTCATCTTGTCTTTCCTGTTAAGATAATAAGTGTCTTCGGGACTCTCCCTGAAGATGACATCCATACATTGGATACCGGCTATATCGCAGGTATGGACCCCGAAGAGGATAAATTCCTCGAACTCCTCTATAGCCTTTGCCGTCTTGAAGGGGCTGACGCTAAACTTAAGTAATTTTTCTTTTTGTGGAAAATAATATTTCTTGGGAGGGAGTATGGTGGGGATATACTTTAAACATACCTTCTCTACGTCCTTGACGGGCCTGAAGACAAAAAGGTTTTCCTTCTTCTGAGGAGCGTAGAGCCGGGCGCTTTTCTTTAAATGCTCAAGCCATTTATTTAAATATTCTTTTTTTATAACGGCATATTTCACGTTTTATCCCCTCTTAGCTTATTTGAACTCGATCTTAGTGACCTCTAATTCCGGACCGTAAGGAATCTTATTGACCTCTATCTCTAGAGTTTCCCATTTAGTCCCTTTCGTTTTATGCCGGTAGTGCTCAATAAAATGCTCTTCGCTTAATCCGCCGAATTCGGAGAGCGATACATATATCTTCCCTATCTCCCGGGAAGAATCCCGCTCCTCTTTTTCGAGAAATCCCAATATATTCTCTATAATGTGCGTCTCATGCATTCGCTATGAACTTAGGGATGTCCGGCCCCCTTGAAATCGGCCTCATCGGGAATTGTACCATACAAAAGAGCCTCGGCGCTTAAATTTTTAGAAGTCAATGGTTATGTTCGAGCCTAAGATATTATTTGTCACCCATGTGGATGTCACGCCTTTACGTGAAGCCTCATTACGGTAATAAAGGCCGACGGTGAGATTCTTGGTTATTTTTTTGTTGGCGCCGATAGTCGCCCAGTTAAGGTTCATCTTATTTATCTCAAAATCGTAATAGATCTCATCCGAGACATAAGGCGTAAATTCAAAATTTCCGATCTTCGTCGGATAGGCGATTGTCGCGAGATTCCTGTAGACCCATCTATCCGTAGCGTTTTCGATAACACGGTATTCAAACTTATTGGCATCGGATAAATTAAAACCCCGTACCGTTACCTTTGGGATTATGATCATTTCGGGAACATAGTACGTATCGGTATCCCATTTACCTTTGCTATCTTTTGTCTGGAGAAACCTGGAAGCAAGCGAGAGATCGAGATTCTTGTGCGCATGATACGTTGCCCCGCCTCTCAAACTATAATAATAAAGATTGCCCATATCATCATTAAGGCGCATCTCCGGTGTAAAGAATACATCGAATTTATCGTTTACCTTATGCTTCAGGGCGAATTCGCTGTAATATTTACCGTCGCCCGCAAATACATCCGACGCAACAAAAGAAACAACCATGACTAATACTAATACCAATGCTGCAGACTTCATTCTATTCTTCTCCTATGTTATTTAGCTGCGCTTCATTTGGGCAATAGGATACTGAATGTGCTTCCCTTGCCTTCTTCTGACTCTACCCAAATCTTTCCTTTATGCTTCTCTACAACTTCCTTGGCAATGGCTAACCCCAAACCTGTGCCATCCCTTTCCATTTCTTTAGCATTTCTTGCGCGGTAAAACTCTTCGAAAACACGCGGAATCTCATCTTTAGGTATACCAATTCCTGTATCGCTAAGCTGTATCAATACACGATCGCCCTTATCTTTTATCTTCATCTCTATCTTGCCGCCTTTAGGCGTATACTTTACCGAATTCGCTAAAAGATTGGCGATGGTCTCCTCTATGTAGATCTGCGCACCCGTAATTATATCTACGGCGGGATCGATATTATAACTAAGGCGTATATCTTTATCTTTGGCTCTTGCTTCTACAAAATTTACGGCATTCTCAACGGTCTTCCTGAGAGAGAAGGGGCCTGTCTCCATTTCCTTGCTTAGCTTTATACGGGTTATCTCTAACAGGGCTTTTACGAAAGACATGAGCTTCCCTGTCCTTTCCGACGACCTCCGGACTAAGTCTTTCTGCCCGGGGTTAAGCTCTCCGGTTAAACCTTGCAATACGGGGTCAAGGCAACCCTGTATGGCCGAAAGGTGCTCTTTAATATCGTGGCTAACGCGCAAGACATAGTTGCTCTTTATGCGGTCTTTTTCTTCGAGAAGCAGGTTTGCCTCCTTCAGGATCTTTTCTTTCTGTCTTAATTTAACCGAGATGGAGGTCGCCATATATACCGCTAAATATAAAGTGCTGATAAAAACAAAGGATATGCCTACTATGTAAATCTTATTGGTATGAAGGCTGTAGGATACAAAACCCTCTAAGTGATAATGTTTCAAGATGTTAAAGTATTCCATTCCGACCATAAGGATAAAGAGAAACGCGGCAAGAGTAGCTTGCAAGTAACTGGCGCGGCGGGAAAGGAGGATGCTTGCGATAATCATATGGAAAATAAAGTAATATACGAAAGGATTCTCTATACCCCCTGAAAAATGGACGAGGGCCGTTAAGCTCAGCAAGTCAAATGAGATCTGAATATTAGCGACCCGGTTTGCTACCGTAGGTAGATCCGGCGGATTGTTTCTCTTTATGCGATTTAAGTACAGGAAAAATATTAAATTATATACGCCGAGGACGGCGGCTATAGCATACAGGGTGAGAGACTGGAGGGGGATATTGACTATCTTTTCTGCAAACAGGACGGTAAAAATTACGCCCGCAACGGCTATCCATCTTAACCTTATAAGCCAATATATTCTCTCAATGAGCCCTTCTCGCGGCGCAAGATTTTCCATGTGATACTACTTGCCCTTAAGAAGCGACTCAACTTTTGAGATCAACTCCTGCGGCTTTAGGGGCTTTTCCATATAATCATCAACGGGAAGCCAGTCTTCATCTCCCGCTTCATTCTTAAAATCTAAGCCGGTACTCTCTCTTATGGCGGTAAGCATAAGGATGGGGGTATCTTTATGTTTCTGGCTTTTTTTTAGCTCCCTGGCCACATCAAATCCCTTGTTCATGGTTTCCATCATAACATCAAGTATGATCAAGTCGGGCTTATTGAGATTGGCTTCCTTTAGCCCTTCCTCGCCGCTTTTGGTTATTCTCACCATGTGATTCTTGCTCTCCAAAACGACCCTCATTGCCTCTACGATATCGGGATCGTCATCAATGATTAATATGTTCGCCATGAGCTACCTCCTTTTAGTGAGAATCATATTTTCTTTGACAAAAGATACAGCGCAGCTTGAGTGCGGTTATTAACATGCAGGGTCTGAAAGATGCTACTTATATGGTTTTTAACCGTTTTTTCCGAGATACCGAGTTTTTGCGCTATCTCTTTATTGCTGCCTCCTAAAGCGATCAAGCGCAGGATCTCTTTTTCTCTTTCCGTCAAATCATTATAAAATCTATCGCCTTCTTTTATCTTTCTTTTATCCAGCATCGCAAATTCTTTTAAAACCTTAGCGGCTATCATCGGCTGAAGAAGGGCCTCGCCTTTATAGACTTTGCGGATCGCCTCTATTACCTCTTCTATAGAAATATCCTTTAATAAATATCCCATTGCCCCGGCTTTTATCGCCTCAAAGATATGCGGCTCATCTTCGTAAACGGTAAGGATGACAACATTGGCGCGAGGCAGTATCTTTTTAATTTTATAAGTTGCGGCGATACCGTCGACCTCGGGCATATTGATATCCATCATGATTATGTCAGGCCCCGTCTTCTTTAACATATCCAGCATCTCTCGGCCGTTACCTGCTTCCCCTACTATCTGGATATCCCGCTCCAATTCCAATAATTTCCTCATACCTTGGCGGAATAAAGTATGATCATCGCATAAAAACACCCTTATTGCATCGGACATCTTTGTAACCTCATTTACGTTCCCTGTAACAGGGGGATCCTAAAAGAGACCGTCGTCCCTTTTTGTAACTGAGAGGTAACGGTCAATGCGCCTCCTAAAGAAACCGCTCTTTGCTGCATACCTATCAAGCCCCACTTTCCATATTGTAGAGCAGATAGCTTTGCGGCGTCAACATCAAAACCCCTGCCGTCATCTTTGATATTTATATTTAAATTACGCTTGTCATCATACCCTAAACTTAATTCTACATTTCTTGCCTGACTATGTTTTTTGATATTGGTAAGCGCCTCCGTTATCAAATAAAAGATTGAATACATTTTTGCGGGAAGAATATCATTGAGCGAATCGGGCATGTCCAACTTGACCGATATACCATTTGCCTTCTCGTAATCTTTTATATAAGAGGTCAATTTACCCGATAAATTAAATTTCTCGTCTTCCGGAGACCTAAGGTTAAATATCACCCTGCGTGTCCTATCGAGGATCTCTCTTGTATTACCTCTCAACGTCTTCAATTCCTCGAACCCCTTCGCGGGTTCGATCACAAAGAGCTTTTCGCAAAGCTCAAGCCTCTTTATGATGTTGGCCAGATCCTGAGCGCAGCAATCATGGAGGTCGAGAGCGATCCTCTCTCTTTCCTGCAGCGTGGTAAGATGCTTTATCTCCTCTACCATCATGTTTAAATTTGAGGTCATTTCGTTAAACGCATGAGACAATAGGCCTATCTCATCCTTGGCCTTGACGTCTATGCGAGTTGAAAAATCGCCTTTTCGAATAGATTGAACCGCTTCCACCAGTCTGGAAATTGGCTTCGTTATCAATAAAGAGACTTTGTAAGCTAAGAATATCGCCATTATCGTAATAAGAAGTGTTGTGCCGACAAATATCAGGTTGATCACATTGATGGTTCTTTGAATACTGTTCTTTAGTATCCCGAGGTGCGCCTGACCAAACAACTTGTTTTCCGAAGAAACCGGGACCGCGATGTCATATATTAAACCCATCCGCGTATCCAATGCCTGAATATTTAATGCCTTTCCCCGCTCAAGGTTATTAACCCCGGCTAAATCAACGGGGAATCCCGTTTTAAATGTATGCGCCAAAATATGATCCGAAGAGTCTGCAATGAATACATAAGCAATATCAGGATCTAAGCTTTTCTCGTTTTCAACCAATTTTTTAAGATGAGGGATATTCTGCGTTAAAACATCTACGAGGCTATTAGCGGCGATGCTCCTGGCCTGGATCAAGCCTTTGCTTTTAAATTCCGCCTTCAATACCTTAAGCAGGATCGCATGGGTAATTAACGCGGTCGACAACCCTAATAACAAAAGAAGGGCGACCATGCTAAGCAGGATTTTACGGCGCAGGCTCAGTGGCTTTGGATAGCTATTTGGGTTCTTTTGCATCTTCAATTCTGTCAAAACCCATATCAGGACGCTCATAATACGGGTAGGCGTTCAAATCTATCTCCAGCGCGTTTATTATATCATAAAGGTGGCGGTAATCTTCATCCCTGGTCTCAACAAACCTGATCGCGCCGCCTAAAGATTCTAAGACGGGCTTGGCTTCCGGATCGTTATTTAAATTCAACAGGGCGTCTTTTAATTTATTCTTTAGAATGGGATCCAATTTTTTACTTACACACAGGGCATTAGAAGGGACCGGTTCCGAAGCTGATAAGACTGCCAATTTTTTCTCCAGATCCGGATTTTCTTTGATAACTCTTTGATATACAAGGTCCTTCGGAGTAGCAATATCCGCCTCGCCTCTTAGAACCGCAAATATCGATTCATCATGGCTTCCCGCGAATTCAATCTTAGAAAAATATGCTTCCAGGTTATTGATTCCGCGCTCTTTAAAATAATACAGGGGATACAGATACCCGGCGTAAGTGGCTTGGTGAACCAGGGCTAATCTCTTGCCTTTCATATCCGAGACATTTTTTATATTGCTGTCTTCCCTCACCACGATGAGCCCCCTATAGGTTGAAACGCCCTGATAATCGGGACGGGCAATGGGTTCGATACCCGCTTTAACATGCGTAAGAGCGTAACTGAAACTGCCGAAGAATGCGGCATCCAGCTGGTTATAGATAAATTTATCGCATACCTCGCCGTAGTTATCCAAATATACAAGGACTACTTTCATATTTAATTTTTTACTCAAATATTCAGCTAAAGGCTCATATCTCGCCGCCATTTTGCGAATATCCTGTTCGGGAATAAGCCCAATCTTTATCTTTAAGGGCTCTTTGGAAACATCTTCTTTTTTTTCTATTTTATCTAAATCAACCTTTTTGATGTCTTCCCTGCCCTCGCAACCGGCAAAAAGGAATCCGGCCAATAGAATAAAGAAGGCCGCCGATAATTTATCTTTGATCATAGTTTCTTATTTTAACACATTATAGCGCTGACACGACAATCTTTTATTGCAGGTTAATTCCTAACGGGGTGGGATTATTATAGCTTTTTGGCAGGAATGATATTGAGCTTCTTTATGCGGCTTTAGAAGGTATAGGCGAGCTTACCCCCTATGATGTTGGCGCGATAGTCGTCTATCCCATTATTACTCTCTTCGTTGTAGTCCGTAAAACCATAGATTATTTCTGTTGAAAGATCTTCCTTTACATCATACTTAAAAGTCAGCCATAGGCGATGCCAGGTATTGTCGATCCCGTACGGCATGCCCCATGATGAAAAATCGTTAAAATTATTTGATCGCACCCATTGATATTGAGCCCCTAAAGACGCCTTTGAATTTATAATATAGGTAGCCGAGCCCATTGCGGTATTTACGCCTGCTTCATACCTGGGGATCACGGCTTCGGACACTAACTGGGCGGCAACGGTATCTGTAAACGAGTCCTGTATTGAAAACATCCCGGTAAGATAAAAATTCTGAGTGGGAATAAGCGTAACACTTCCCAGATATGTGCTTGTGTCATTCACTGTTTTAGATTTATCTTGGTTTTCTGGGCGTGTATATATGTTGGAATTTTTCAGCACATATTTAAACAGGCCATGAATCCATTTATACGGTTTTATATCAACTTTGGTTGTGAGGTTATCACCTTGGAACTGTTGTTCATCTATGAATGCTGAATACGCCCTTGTGGGATCGGGACGAGTTTCCGCGCGGTCATCATAATCATCTTCGTTAAAAATCTTTCTGTACCGAGAGGAAACGCTTAAAAAATTATAAGGGCGCCAATTTACTCCCGCCGTGATACTATTTTTAAGATAAGTAAAATCTGTATCGCGGCTAAAAGTGTCTGCGGCATTAACCCAGTTCATCCGCTCCTCTTTTATCCGCCCGCCTATTTGTTCGAAATCTCCGTCTATATACAGAACTGTCCGGGGCAATTTTGTAAATCTAACCCCCAAGCTCTCGCCAAGTGTCCTCCAGTCGCTGCTCGTATCGCTTTTTGTTATTTGATCAATTCTATAATCGGCTAACGCCGTCATATCCCGTGGATAAGTTGAGTTGGAAAAGCGTTTCTTTAATTCAGCTTTTATCTTTGCCGATGTAGTAAGGTATTTAAGCGGATTCATAAATAATGTGCCGGCCCAGGAATACTTATCTAAAGTGTTAGAGGCGGTTGAATCGAAATAATTTTCCGTATTGGCCGTGTAATTCGTTTCGTCGCCGGTTATCGAGTTTATTTCACCCAAGTCTTCCAATACGGAGGTACGGGTATGCTCATACTGCGTCGCGGTCGAGACATACAACCAATCGTTAATGTGGCTGTCTGCCAATAAGGTCGTTATAGAACTACGGGACCTTGGCCTCTCGTCCTGAACATCAATGGCATTTTGTGAGGCAGTTGGTAGGTAATTTATTCCCCATCTCCTCTCTACATTCTTGGATTCTTCCTTAAAATAAAGGAGTTTCTCCTCGACCTTCCAGTGAATATCCTTGATAATTTTTGTATCGCCTTCGGCTCCGACATTTATCGTATGTTGAGTTTCATCGAGCTCCTTCCAGCTCGGCGCTATTTTTCTTGTCGTATATACTCCGGAGATAGCTTCAACCACTGAGTTCCAGCGAAGCGTCGACATGGTTCCTGACTTGTCATGGCGCTCGTAATTTACAAAATAATTAGGTTCATCAGGTCTTTTAGTACTAAGATTTATAAAAAAGTGACTGTCGTTAAGCCACAGTGCTCCTCTATACGATTCAACGGATTTCTGGACGGGAAACAAACTGTAAAATCCGCCTGTGCCGTCATAGTATTTCCTGAATTCCTTAAAACCGGAGGCTATTTTAAATAGGTCCTCTTTCTCAAGATTTATATCGAATTTATAATCATCTTCATTGACAATCGCCCGCCCTTCCGCGTCCACTTTCATACCCTTTGAATCTTGAGAGAAACTGAACTCCTGTATGCCGCCCGCCGCTTTATTTTTGATCCACATATCTTCGCGGAATTTCTCTTTGTCTCCGTCTACTATTGAATACCTAAAAAATGGCTCTACGCTATAATCGACTTTACCTTCAGAAGCCAATCCGCCTCTTATCCATCCAAATATAGATAACGCCGCGATAGCCCAAATTATCCAAAATTTTTTCATCTTAACCGACCTCCTTTATCTTCTTAAATGTTCATCAAAGTTAGAGCCGTGAACTGCTGTGTGGCAACTGCCGCTAAAACAGGTACCTTGATTCATATTAGCGGCGTGGTTGCGCCTGCCGACAACCGGATAATCAGGCTGAGCATGGCACTGAAGGCAAAGCGTCGCATCCCGCATTATCAGTAACTTATCATTTATTGAGCCGTGGACATTATGGCAAGCGGTGCAACCCTCTTCCAGGGCCTCATGCGGAAACACAACAGGGCCTTTCTTGTCAGCGTGGCACTTGAAGCAAAGTTCATTTCGACTCTCCAATGATGCGGATGGCCAAGGCTTCGCGTCCCCTTTATGAGTATTATGGCAATCAGCGCAACTTATTCTGCCTTCCGGTACGGGATGGTGATATTGAAGGCTAAATTCCATCCTCTTTTCGATATGGCACCTGTAGCATGTCTTGGGGTCTTTGCGGGGATTCATTATTTTTGATTTATCACCTTCGCCATCGACATGCAGACTTCCCGGTCCGTGACAGGATTCACAGCCTTCGCCTTCTACTTTCGGATCGGCTACCGACATTTTAAAATGCGTGGATGTCGGAAAATCCCTTGCGGTCTTTTCATGACAGAGGGCGCAAGTCTCCATTCCGACATACTTGGCTTTTCCGGTTTCAATATCCTTTTCAAAAGTCCCGGCCTCTTTGGCGAATGATAACGGCGCCGCAAAAAAAGAAACGGCCAATAATAATATTATCGCGGCCGTTCTATCAGCAGGAATTAATTTAAAAAATGACTTTATCAACAAAATTATCCCCCTTTTAATGAGGCCATAAGTTACAGAGCGCTCGCTACGATGTAACTTATCTGGCCGAATTATATCCGCCAAACCTTTTGGCGGATCATCCTTATTTTTGTTCAGAATAATACATTTCAATGATATAGACAAGTGCCAAAAGTCATATATTGTAAAAATAAAAAGACCTAAATTTATCTGGGCCTTTAGTCCTATTTACTAACTGTAGCTATGTAATCCGGATAACAGATAATTCACGCCGAAATAAGTAAACAACATCGCTAAAAATCCGATTACGGCCAGCCATGCCGCCTTCTTCTCTTTCCATCCTTTGGTAAAACGGGTATGCAGGTATATCGCGTAAACAAACCATGTGATCAATGACCACGTTTCTTTAGGGTCCCAGCTCCAGTAACTGCCCCAGGCGGAATTTGCCCAGACAGCGCCGGTAATAATGCCAAGGGCCAGGAACAAAAAGCCGAACGCGATAACTTTGTGGCTTATCACATCTAACTTGGCAATCTCTTTTTTCTTAAACAAGATAACTACACTTGAAACAAACCCCGCGGTCAAGGCCGAGTATCCTATAAAACAGGTTAATACATGTATTGTCAGCCAGTTGCTTTTTAAGGCAGGAAGCAGGGGAGTTATCTCTTTATCCAGAAATGAGGCACAACCTAAGGCGAGTAAACCCATTAAAGCCACCAAGCTGGAAACGATCTTGATCTTATATCTTAAGTCAATGAACAGAAGGACCAGGCCTATTGTCCAGGCGAAGATAATCACCGATTCAAACATGTTGCTCAAAGGAGGCCTGCCGGCGATCTGCCAGCGTATGGCTATATACACTGTCAGGCTGATAATTCCGGATGAGATAAATAACCGCGCCAAAAGCGGCAGAAATTTATTCCGGAAAAATAATTCCATAAAATAAAAAACCATCGCCAGGAAATACGCCGCGAAAGCAATATTCAGGCATACGGAATACATATCACTTCTCCTCTTTTACTTTTGTAGTGCCCCCCATAAAAGGGCTGATATAAAACCTTATGCACAATCCCAAAATAAGCAGGCCGAATCCCAGATATACCACGCCTACGCCCGGATCTTTTACCACTTTCAGGCCCGTCCAATTAAGGTGCTCGTCGTCATAACTGGATTGAAAAAAGGTATACCCTGCGAATGTTAGCGGAAAATTTACCCGGATATCCTGGCTAAGCATTTCTTTGCCGTCTTTTATTACGGTGACTTTGCTGATAAAGTCTTTTGGCTGGCGATTCGCCCATTGATAAACGAAATCAAGATCACCGGTAATTTTCTGGTGAATATCGGGAAATCTCGCAAAGGTCCAGAACGTCTGCCGAGTCCCATCTTTACCCTTAAGCTCCACTTCTATTGCCGGGTTATTCGCTTTTGCCGACCTGCTTGCGACTTCTTTCGTAGACATATCCATCGCGAAGTCAGGCAGATAGCGCAGAATTTTAACTTTATAGCCCGTATTAGCGATCTCCGACTCGGTGCCTACCTCGGTCGGGATTCCTGCTATGGGTTCTTGGCCCTTTCCGGAATAAACTAACAACCTCTCTTTTGGATCGATGTTTTCGCTGTAGATAAAATCATCCAACCTAAGGGAGAATCCCAAGTTAATCTCTTTATCCCGGCTGATAAAAGAGTTTATTTCTTCCCCCTCAGCGATTCTTACATATCCTTTTTGGCCGAATAACATCCCGATCAACGCTCCCGTTAATATGACCAATATGCTGATGTGGCTGATAAGCGTTCCCATCGAGCGGCTTTTCAGGGAAAACCTGCTTAAAAGACATGCTGTCAGATTTATGGAAAACAGAACCAAGAACAGGCTAAACCACCATGAGGAATAAAGATCGGTCAACCCCATATTCGATAAGGCGCGGTAGCCGGAATCTCCGTACTTACTGATATAAAACGACGGATCTTCGTTTTGCGGAATAAACGTGCCTATCAAAGAAAGCAGGGCGATGATCGCGAGCAGGGATATCGCAAGTTTTATCGAAGATAAAAACTTCCAGACCCTATTTTGCTTATTCATGATATTCAAAAAAATACCTCCATTTAGTTAATTGCAGAGTAAGTATGTCATTGCCATGGTATTTTTCTTCCCCCTCACCCCTGCCCTCTCCCCGACGGGGAGAGGAGA
>JAUYOH010000010.1 GCA_030695925.1 Candidatus Omnitrophota bacterium | reverse complement strand
AAAAGAGGTTAAGAAAAATATTATACCTTGGTTTATGGCTTTGGCTATGGGAAGCCAAACCATTGCCCTCTGGCTTATAGGGTTAGTTTCAATTTCAGGTTTGGGATTTGCACTTTGGCGTAAATATGTGGTAGTTAGGACAAAAAACCTAACCGAAAGGATTAGAAAAATTAAGTTAGAGTTAGAAGGAAAAGATAAACTTTTAGAGCAAGTGGAGATCATTCGTAAAACAATAGAAAAGACAGCGATAGCAAAGGAAGGAGAATACGAACAACTCAAATTAGAGTTACAAGAGAAAAATACGCTCTTTACACAAGAAGAGGCGATGCGAAAGGAAAAAGAAAAGACTTTGCTGGAATTGGAGAAACAATACGAACAGCTTAGCAAAACAAGTGAGTCCCTGAAAGACGTGCTAATTAAAAGAGGAATAGCTAAAGAATTGACTTTACCTGAAGAAAAAGGAGAACTTTGGATTTTGGGTAAGTCGCAAGATCGAAGAAATTCACCCAGACTCTCTCTTACCAAAGATTTTCACAACACCGTAATTTTAAAAATTGAATCACAAAGCACCTCAGGGCTTATAAAATCCTTCGCGGAAAACATCAATTCGGGAGGCCTGTGTTTTAAGACATCAAAAGAACTTGATGACAGGCACCCCATTAATTTAAGATTATTCTTTTATGGAGGCAAGGTCCCAAATTTCAAAACACAAGGTTGGGTTGCCTGGAAGAGGACAGCAGAGTCAATGAATTATTATGGCGTTTCTTTTGATTGGCAGGAAGATAAAGATAAGTTAGAACTTAACCGCTATATAGAATCAAAAATAGGAGGGAGCTAAAATGGAAGGGTATTGTGTCAAATGTAAAGCTAAAAAAGAGATAAAGGATGGTAAAGAAGTCACCTTAAAAAATGGCCGAGGTGCGATTAAAGGAGAATGTCCTGACTGTAAAACAGGCATGTTTAGGATTTTGGGCAAGAAGTAGGTAAATTCAAATATGTCATTTCAAGATAAAAGATTAATTTGTAAACAATGCAGCCAGGAATTTATTTTTGCAGCAAGTGAGCAAGAATTTTATTTACAGAAGAATCTTCAATATGAACCAAAAAGATGTAAGTCTTGCCGGCCACTTAAAAAGATAAATCAAAGTGCAGGCAATAGCAATAATCCAATGCAATTATTTAATGTGATATGCGCCAAATGTGACAAAAAGGCACAGATTCCATTTAAACCTATTTCAGGAAGACCTCTATATTGTAGGCTATGTTATCAACAGATAAAGAAAGGGACGAAATAAATCAAAGACTACAGTTTGTTGACTGAATATTAATGAGGAGCTTCTTGGAAATGGAGTTTAAGGAACAATATATTAAGTGTAGTAAGTTTCAGGATACCGAAGCGGTGATTAAAAAAGCCGAAGATAAAATAAAAGAGACAAAAAGCACTAAAGAAAGACAATACTATGCCCAAGATATCTTACTTGAAGCAAAAGCTTTAATATCATGCTCAAATTATAATAGCAATACTGAAGATTGTTTAAATTGTCACCTTATATTACTTAGGTACATCCAGGAGTATAAGCATTTAGCCGATAATGTAATAAAGAACCCTTTGGTAAATTAGGAGGAAGCATGTTTAAGAAAAATGATAAGCCAATAGCAGAAGGGGAAGTTATAAATATTGAAGCCGGGATAGAGGGAAATGTTAAATTTAGTGGTCCTGTGAATTTAAGGTTAAATGGCAAGTTTGAGGGTGAGTTGGAAACAAAGGGAACGCTAATAATTGGAGAGAAGGCAGATGTGAAGGTCAAGACACTCAAAGGAGATACTATAACTATAGCCGGAAGGGTAAAGGGAGATATTATAAGTAGCAAACGTCTTGAACTTGCCGCGACTGCAAGGGTAATAGGAAATATAGAAGCTCCAATTTTAGTTATTCAAGAAGGTGCGATATTAAAGGGTGACTGCCAGATGCCTGTTGAAGATGAAAAAGGTGAACGTAAAGAAAGTACCAAAAAGAAAGAAGAATAAGCGGCCGCCGGCAGAGGCGCCGTCCGAGAAGTCGTGGAACTCATCCTCAAATCCCAGAACAAATGGCCGCAAATCACCCCTTGATTTACCTGCCTTCAAGATCCCTCAGCCTGTTGGCTTCGGGATCAAGAAAAATCCGCCAGGGTTTCTGCCCGCAGGGCAGATAATCTTGACAAAATAAACCGCTTCACGTATACTCAAACTTAATTATAAGAAATAGTTATTGATTATAAAAGCCGTGAAAAAGTAGCCCTTTCTATAAGGAGAAGGGATGCCAAAAAAAGAGAGAAAATCTCTTGGCGAGGCAATGGTCGAACTGGGCCTAATCACGCCCGAGAAACTCAAGAAGGCAAAAGAGGAGGCCGAGAGGACAAAAGAATCGCTCCGCCATGTCTTGGTAAAACTCGGCATGGTCGACGAGGACGATATCATCTCCTTTATAGAAGAGCAGATGGGAATTCCCCGCATCGATTTTTCCAATTATATAATCGACCTCAAAGTCATTGACCTCATCCCCGAAAGTTTAGCGCGAAAACACCTCTTGATCCCGCTTTTTAAGATAGGCGATACGCTGACCATCGCGATGGTCGACCCTATGGATATCTTCGCGATCGACGAAATGCGCCTTAAGACCAATTGCCAGATAGAGCCGGTCGTCGTCGCCGAGAAAGACTTATTGAGGGTCTTCGACCAGTATTACGGCTCGAGGGGGACGATGGAAGACATAATAAAATCCATCGACAAGGAAAAATTAGGATTAAAAGAAGGCGTGGAGCCGGAATTAAAGGCCCTTGCGGGCCTTGTCGAGGAAGCGCCTGTCGTAAAGCTCGTCAATCTTATAATAATGGAGGCCATAAAAGCCGGTGCCTCCGACATACACATTGAGCCCGAGGAGAATACGCTGAGGACAAGATATAGGGTTGACGGCGTATTACATGAAGCGACCACTCCCCCCAAACAATTTCAGTCGGCGGTCATCTCCCGTATAAAGATCCTCTCCGGAATGGACATCGCGGAAAGGCGCGTGCCGCAGGACGGAAGGTTCCAGCTTAAGGTCGAGGGCCGCCAGATAGATTGCAGGGTCTCGACGATACCCACAGTTTACGGCGAGAACGTCGTGATGAGGTTGCTGGACCTGACGAGTGTCTTACTGGGGCTTAAGGAGCTGGGTTTTTCAGCGGACGTCTTAAAGAATTATGAAAAATTAATCCATAAACCTTACGGGATAATACTGGTGACAGGCCCTACCGGTTCGGGAAAGACGACCACGCTGTATTCCTCATTGAGCATTATAAATTCTCCGGAGAAGAATATAGTTACCATAGAGGACCCGATCGAATACAGGCTGGAATTCGTCAGGCAGATGCAGGTCAATCCCAAGGCGGGATTGACCTTCGCCAACGGCCTTCGTTCGATACTTCGACAGGACCCTGATATCATTATGGTAGGCGAGATACGCGATCTGGATACCGCGGAGGTCGCAATTCAGGCGGCGCTGACAGGGCACCTCGTTCTCAGCACTCTGCACACAAATGACGCGCCGGGAGCGGTTACGCGCCTCGTGGATATGGGCGTTGAGCCGTTTTTGGTGGCTTCCTCGGTGACTGCCGTGCTCGCCCAAAGATTGGTAAGGCTGATCTGTAAAGACTGCAAAGAGACATATGCTCCGTCAGAGGAGATATTGCAGGACGTGGGATTAGCCGGTGCCAAGAACATCAAATTTTATCGCGGCAAGGGGTGCGATAAATGTATGAACACCGGATATAAAGGAAGAGTAGGCATATTCGAGCTGATGCTTCCGGACGACGAGATCCGCGCCCTGACCGTAGCGAAGACCTCAACGACAGAGATAAGAAAGACGGCGCTCAAGAACGGGATGAAGACGATGCAGGAGGATGGCATTGAAAAAGTAAAGGCCGGCGCCACGACACTGGAAGAAGTCCTGCGCGTCACTCAGGAGGAAGAGCAAAGATAAATGGCGATGTATCGTTATAAAGCCAGAGACCAGAGCGGGAAATTAGTCGAAGGGACTATGGAAGCCCCGTCACAGGGCGAGCTTGCCGACAAGTTACGGAAGATGGGTTATATCGTGACCGGTGTCGCGCTGACTTCAGCCACGGTCTCGCTGGAAGACCTCGTATTGGGATTTAGGCGCATCAAGCCCGAGGATATGATATTCTTTAATATCCAGCTGTCGAATATGCTTGACGCGGGCCTGCCGCTTCTTACCTGTTTAAGAACCATCTCGATTCAGATGGAGAACAGGCGGCTCAAGAAGGTCTTGGAAGACGTGACCCTTAAGGTCGAGACGGGCACCTCATTTTCCGAGGCGCTCCAGAGTCATTCGCGGCATTTCTCGAAACTTACGATAAGCATGGTCCGCGCCGGAGAGGCTAGCGGAAACCTCGCGCTGGTATTGAAGCGGCTGGCGGATTTCGGAGAGCGTGAATTGGACCTGAGAAACAGCGTGAGTTCGGCGTTGCTGTATCCCGCGATCCTGTTGTTTGCCGCGACAGCCGTCATCATATTTATCGTTACCTTTATCATCCCTAAATTCGTTGAGATATTCTCAAGGGCGGGCATACCGCTTCCTTTGGTTACCACGATCCTTAACGCGGTAGGCATAGCGATAAAGGATTATTGGTATCTGTTCATATTGGGGATAATAGCGTTTTTGTTGGCGGCGCGGCTGTATGTGAATACCAAAGATGGAAGACTGAAGTTCGATGGGCTTAAGTTGAGCATCCCGGTGACCGGGCCGTTGATCCGTAAGGTGGCTATATCGAGGTTCGCGCGCACACTTGCGACTCTCTCGGCAAGCGGTGTGCCGATCCTTGAATCGCTGGAGATAATGGAGGGGACGATCGGAAATGAGGTGCTGGCGCGCGTCATCGCGACTCTGCGGGAGGCGGTGCGCGGCGGAAGCAAGATCTCGGAACCCCTTAAGATTAGCGAGGAGTTTCCGCCTGATATCGTCCAGATGGTCGCCGCAGGCGAGGAGACCGGTAACTTGGACGGCATGCTCAATAAAGTAGCGGACCTTTATGATTCGGCAGTCGCCTACAGCATAAAGAGGTTGACCTCGCTATTGGAGCCTATATTTCTGGTGATTATGGGTTGTGTCGTGGCCGTTATCATGGCTTCGATTCTGGTCCCGATGTTCGACCTTGTCAAGGTCCTAAAGAGATAAACGCCCCGACGATGCGTCGGGACAAGAAAGGAGATAGCGCAATGAGAAAGGGTTTTACGCTTATTGAACTGCTGATAGTTATCATGGTCATCGCGATCCTGATCGGCATCGCTTTGCCGAGGTTCCGTGGTATGCAGGATGAGGCCTCGACGACCAAGGCCGCTGCCGAATTGAGGACTTTACAGACGGCGGTTGAGTCGTGGTACATCCACCGTAATCCTCACGTGTATCCTACTGCCGGCGCGACATGGGAGACGGCGCTGACGACCGCGACACCGCAGATCATCGGCGCGGTATTGATAGACCCGTTCAACGGGACAACGCAGTATGGATACGCTTTGTCCGGGGACGGCAGATACTATGTCATATGGTCGGTAGGGCCTAACGGATCCGGCACGCTTACCATAAGCAACACCGGAGTCGTAGGCGGGGCGGACGCCAACGATATATTTGTTTCCAACGGGACAAGCGGCACAGGCGGCTTCTAATAGCGATTACACAGATTGAGAAAAAGGATTACACAGATTAGGCGCGGATTTACGCTTATAGAACTGCTGATCGTCATAGTCCTCTTCTCGGCGGGCGCGGTTTCGCTCTTACAGATATTCAGTATGACGATATACGGCGGCTCCGAGAACCAGAACACGTTGATCGCGACGGCGCTGGCAGAAGAGAAGTTGGAACAGATACGCAATACCGCTTACGGCTCTGTCGTGGACGAGGCACGAGCAGTAGTCCCTAATTATACGTTCTTTGAGAGGGAAGTAGTGGTCGACGACAATACGCCGGTAACGAATATGAAACAAGTTACAGTCAAGGTCTACTGGATAGAGAGGCCGGGAGACGTGACGATATCGCTGGTTACATATGTCTCGAGCATCTAAAGGCCTTACTTTAATCGAATTGATTTTGGTCATCGCGCTTTTGTCTATCCTGCTCGGGGCGATAGGATTTACGTTCTTAGTCGGCTTAAGGGCGTGGGACATAGGCATATTAAGCGGCGGGATAAAGAAAGAGGCCTCATACAGTTTAAGGATAATATCCGAGGAGTTAAAGCAGGCGACGGCTATTACAGCCGCGGGCCTTAACAGCGTTACATTCGTGGCGGACTTGGATAATAACGGTGTCAACGAGACGATAAGTTATACATGGTCGGGTGTAGCAGGCGCCGATTTAAGCAGGATCGAAGGGGCTGTGACGACGGTATTGGCAAGGAACGTGCAGAACGCGCAGTTCCAATATTACAACATCAATAATACGTTATTAGGGCCGCCGCCCGCTGTTACGGCATCTTTGGTAAGGGTGGTTGAGCTTACGCTGCAATTGACCAGAGAAGGCGAAGTGCTCCAGTATCTGGTAAAGATACGGCCGCGGGGGATATGAGACGCTCAGGGTTTGTGATGATTCTGGCGCTTGTATTTATGCTGGTCTTGGCGGCGATGGTAATGGCATTGGCTTATTATGTCTCTTCCGAGACAAGGGGGATAGGTTTCCAGTTGGACGATACTAAAGCGTTATATCTGGCGCAGGCAGGCGTGGAAAGGGGATTCAGGGAGATACGTAATGACTTCTTGGCCACTTCACAGCAAGGGGTAGCGGATTTGAGAGGATTTGATACAGGACCTTCAGCAAGTATAGGGACCCCTAATAACATGAGATATATAGACGGCACTACCGCATTGATCAATGCCAATACAGACCAAGCGATAATTCTGACGTTCGACTCAAATTATACCCAGACGAGGATCGTATCGGTATTATTTTTTATTAGGGCAAGTAGAGCAGCTACTGGAACAAATCCCACCCTCGTCATTTCTTATAGTACAAACAATGGGGGAAGCTACACTACCGCTTTAACTCAATCACTTACCAGCACGACTCTGGCTAATTTTTCCGCCAATATCACCGCCGCCGGTCTTACATGGCCTACGATAATGAGCTCAAATTTCAGGCTCCGCGCACAACGTAGCGCCGGTACAGCTAACATAAACATCGACGCGATGTGGCTGCGCGTTACGTATGGTATAGATACGAATACCGAGCCGCGGTATACTGGAAGTTATGATACTTTCCCGAAAACTTTAGGCGACGGGTTTATTCAATCCGTATTGATCACGGATGAGGCGTCAAAAGTCCACTTGAATTATGCCACGCAATCTTTATTAAGTTTCTTGATGCAGGAGCACGGTGTTGCCGCCGGCACAGCCGGCACCGTGGCGACGAATATTGTTAATTATCGGGGCGCGACGCTTACGAATCCCTTTGATTCGGTCGAAGAGCTACAGCAGGTTACCGGGATGACCACTGCCATATATGATCTGATAAAGGATCACGTCACGGTTTATTCATTTATTAATACTAATTCTTACTGGCCGCCGACTTCAGCTCCTTCTGTATCTCGTGCGCCGGTCAATATCAATACCGCGCCGCGCGAGGTCCTCGAGGCTATTTTTGATGGATTGACTTTAGGCGCCAGCGACCCGGCGAGTTTGGCGACGGATATAATAAATACAAGGGCGACAACTCCTTTTACGTGTTTTTATAACTCCGATCAAGGTATGCCACTTCCGGTTGCGACAGATTTTTTCGATTTTGTAAATGCTCGCGCATATTTGTCCGCCGCCGAGCGGAACAGGGTGCTGAATACCGCGGATGCCTCATTATTGCCGCCTGTCAGCGGTTCAGCCGGCTTCAGTTCGCCGGCTACCGAATTCTGCTACGCGAACACGACCTATAAGATAGAATCCGTCGGCAAGATAACAGTGCAGGGCCCGGTGACAAACGATATAGATTTACGCGTCAAGACGATAGTCGGAAATGACGGCAGCCGGACATTTCAGAATTACACCGGCGACACGACCTCGACCGGCTATTGGAAGGAAAATTACGAATGATAAATATAGGTATAAAACAGAAGAATATTTATATAGGAATAGACATCGGTACCTCGACGATAAAGGCCGTTGAGATAGAAGCAGGCCTTGCCGGTGAATTGACTTTAAGGAAAGCGAATATGGTCCTGAGGTCTGAAGGGATCAAGAAAGCTCTTTCCGGTATGTCATCCAAGGGGGCAAAGGTCATAGGCATAATCAACTGCCCTACTATCTGCCTGCGTTATCTGACGGTCCCCATGATGCCGGGTAAAGAATTAAGCGAGGCGATAAAATGGGAGGCGAAAGACAAGATACCTTTCCCTCTGGAAGAGGCCTCGATGGACTATAATATCCAAGAGGAGATTGAGGAGGCCGGCGTCAAGAAATTAAGGATAAAATTCGCCGCTTTGCCGACGCAGGTCATCAACGATATGATGGCGCTCCTGAGAGAAGCCGGCATAGAACCCATCTCGCTGATGGAGCCGCCGCTCGCGGTCGAATGTTTGGCAAGGCACCTGAATTTAAATAAGGAAGAAGCGGTCGCTATCATAGATATAGGATCGGAGTTTACGGAGATCAATATAGTAAAACATGATTCCCTTAAGTTCTACAGGAAGATAAATTCGGCCGGAGCCGCCATAACTAAAGCGATGACATCCGCGCTGGTCTCGGAGCAGGGGCGCGTCGAACTGAGCGCGGAAGACGCCGAGAAGATAAAGATAAAATATGGCATTCCGAAGGAAGCGACCGCGGACCTGATCGAGGGCAAGATATCCGCGTCGCAGCTGATATCCCTGATACGTCCGGCGATAGAGCGGTTACTTCAGGAGATAGAGCGTTCATTTGAGTATTATCGCGAGGAATCCGAAGGGGATAAGGTCAAGTCAGTGGTCTTATTCGGCGGCAGCGCCCAACTTAAGGGGTTGGCGGGATTCCTGCAGGAGAGTCTCGGCGTATCTGTCTCTGTCGGCGACCCGTTAAAGGGGATCAGCGTAAGAAAAGGCGCCATAGATAGTCCTGAATCGGTTACTCACAGACTGGCGAACGCCGTAGGTGCCGCGTTGAGTGAAGGCAAAGGGATAAACCTTCTGCCTATCGAACTTAAACAGAAGACCGTTCGTACATTTGAACACGCGGCGATCGAGTCTGTCGCCGCCGCCGTGATCGTGGGCCTCGTCCTTACGCTTATCGGGATGAGGATACAACTTGCGGGTTACGAAAAGAAGATAAATGCAGGAAACCTTGAGTTAAAGGCGATGCTGCCGCAACTCGAGGTAGTCCTGAATTATGAACGCCTTAAAAGTGAGGCCTCTCAAAGAAGGGAGCTGACCGAGAGCTTGCTTTCGGAAACTCCGCCGTGGAACGAAGTATTCAGGGAATTGAGCAACAAGATACCGAAGGAAGCGGTCCTTACCGAGATAAAGATGGAGAACAACGAATTATTGCTGAAAGGCGAGATCGCGGGGACACCCAAAAACCGCGAAGAGTTGCTCTCAATCCTTATCGCGGCCCTTGAGGGCGGGGTGTTCAGGCAGATATCCCTCGTTAACGCGAAGATGGGCGAAGGCGAAAACGCGAGATCGGAGTTTGAGATAAAATGCACATTCTGAACAAAATAACTTGGCGTCCGATACCGGGCAGGAAGATAAATGTCTTTATCGCGATATTCGGCGGACTCGTTTTGTTTATCGTTTTATTCCTGCTGCTTCTGGCCCCCATCAGGAGATCAATCGCCGTAAAGAAAGATGAATGGAAGAGGTTGGGAGCCCAGCTAGTCGAGAACCGGGCGAAACTGGCGTCTTCTTTGAGGATGGATAAGTCCGCCATAGAGGCCGAACTTGAGGTCTTGCGCAGAAGATTGCCTTTCCAGAGTTCCACCTCGGCGGTATTGGACGAACTGACCAAACAGGGCAAGGAATTGAATATAGAATTCGTCTCGATAATACCCCGGGAGGAGAAAGCGATAATATCGCAGCAGGGCGGCCCGGGCGCGCTTAGATATAAAATATTGCCGATCGAGATAAATATGAGGGCCGGATACAGGAACTTAGGAGAATATCTCGGCGTGGTGGAAAGGCTCGACAGCAATTTCGCGACGGTGGGCGAATTTCAGGTCAGGAAAGATCCCAAAGCGCCCCCGAAACTAAATATCAGGCTTGTGGTCTATACCCATATATTAGAGGACCAGAGTGGACAAAGATAAGCAACTGAAGATAATCTTAGGCGTCGTTGTTTTAGTGTTTATAGTAATGGTGCTTGCGGCTATATTGAGGCCGCGGCACAGAGAGGCCGCGGCGCCGGCTAAGGTAGCGGCACAGACGGCCGTGCCACGGCCGGAGGCCCCGAGACAGCGTAAGGCTAGTTCTTTTTCCGACTGGGGAAGGGACCCGTTTACCATGGGAACAACCGCGGTCGAATTAAGCGGCGACCTGGTCTTAAGCGGAATCATCTGGGACGCCAAAAAACCGTATTGCATAATAAATGGGAGAGTAGTCAAAGCAGGCGACGAGATCTCCGGTTATAAGGTCGTGGATATAAAGAAGGATAGCGTCTCGGTCCGGGCGGGAGACCAGATAAAGGTCCTTAAGGTCGGGCGGCAGCATTAACCCCGGGTTAATTCCCTCTCTTGACTTTACGCCTTCCTTTTGATATCATAGCACGTCGTGAAGCACAGAATCAGAAGAAGGTATCTTTATTACCTTCTTAAGATAGTCAGTTTTATCTCGCTTCTCTTCCCGATAAAAATTAATAAATTTTTAGGCAGGCGGATGGGGGAGTGCGCCTTTTTTTTGGCGCCCCGCCACAGGAAGAAGGCCCTGGAGAACTTAAGGCTTGCCTTCGGAAGCGAGAAGTCCGAAGCCGAGATAAGAGCTATCGCCAGGGCGGTATTCAGAAATTTAGGGGAAAATATTTTTGAGGTCTTGTGTATTCCTAAATTTTCCCGCCTAAACATAGACAGGTATATAAAGGTAAACGGCCTTGAGATAGTCGAGAAGGCTCTTTCTCAAAAAAGAGGGTTTATCGCTTTGTCCGGCCATTTCGGAAACTGGGAACTTCTGGCCGGATACTTCGGCATCAAAGGTTATCCGGTAAACGTCCTCGCGCGCCGGCTCAGGTACGACAAGTATGACAATTTCATAAACTCGCTGCGGCGGGGAATGGGCGTCAATGTGATATACCGCGACGATTCGCCGAAGACGATCTTAAGGGTCCTCAAAGAGGGCCAATCGCTGGCTATCTTAGCCGATCAGGATATCAGTTCCGTCGACGGTGTATTTATAGATTTCTTCGGGCATCCGGCGTATACGCCGACGGCACCCGTCGCACTGGCGCTCGCTACGGCAGTGCCTATAATCCCGATGTTCATAGTGCGCGAAAGGTCTGGCCACAGGATATATATAGAAGAACCGCTGGAATTGGAGATAACCGGAAATAAGGAAACGGATCTGCGGGTGAATACCGAGAAGTGGTCTAAGGTCGAGGAAGCATATATAAGGAAGTACCCGTCACGGTGGGTATGGATACACGACAGGTGGAAGACAAACCCTTCGATGTTGCTAGAGGGAGAAAAATGCGTAAGATAATTTTAGTTTTGCTGGCGGCGTTTTTATTCAGCGGTTGCGGGGAAAGGCCGGAGAAGGCCTCAAAAGCGCCCGCGACTGAATCCCCGACTGGGGTGGACCAGCAGGTCATGTCATTCTCGTTGGCCGGTTACGAGAAGAGCGGGAAGAAGAAATGGGAGGTAGAGGGAAAATCAGCCGATATATTGGCCGAGGTCGTAAACTTGACCAGTGTCGTAGCGAAGGCCTACGGCGAAGCAGTAAATATGACCCTTGTCGCGGACAGGGGTGTCTTTAACAGGGCCTCGAACGATGTTCATTTCGAGTCAAACGTTGTCGTGACCTCCACAGATGGCTCCATATTATCGACCGAGGCACTGGATTGGAAGAACGACGAGGAGAAGATCTATAGCGATAAGGCCGTCAAGATAACGGCCGAAAAGCCGGTTACAACGATAACCTGCGACGGTCCGATGGAAGTATACTACGGTAAGAATTACGCCGAATTCAAGAATAACGTCAAAGTCGATGATGAGCGCGGGCAGATATACTGCGATAAGG
Organism: Candidatus Omnitrophota bacterium; assembly: GCA_030695925.1. Taxonomy (GTDB): domain Bacteria; phylum Omnitrophota; class Gorgyraeia; order Pluralincolimonadales; family Pluralincolimonadaceae; genus JAGUXU01. The sequence goes on along the minus strand of JAUYOH010000010.1, from coordinate 28,037 downwards.
CCGTCGCTTATTACGACTCGAAGACCCGCCAGGTCAGTAAGATAGTGGCGACCGGAAGCGTAAAGATCGTCCGCGGCGGCAGCTGGACGTTCAGCGACGAGGCGGTATATCTGGCGCAGGAACAGAAGGTCATACTGACGGGTTCGCCCAAGGTCATGATCTATCCCGAAGAGACAAAATCCCTGCCTGCCGAACAGGGGGCCACCAAAGAAGGTATCTAGATGCATCTTCTCGAGACAAAGGGTCTGCAAAAATCCTATAACGGAAGGCGGGTCGTTGACGGTGTCGAGATCTCGGTCAAGCGAGGGGAGATAGTCGGGCTTCTGGGCCCCAACGGCGCGGGCAAGACCACGTCTTTTTATATGATCGTCGGCCTCATCGAGCCGGAGAAGGGAAGCATAATCTTTGACAATAAGGATATAACGGCTCTTCCGATGCATAAGCGCGCCCGTTGCGGCATAGGCTACCTCGCGCAGGAGCCGTCTATATTCAGGAAACTCACCGTAGAAGAGAATATAATGGCGATCTTAGAGACGCTCAAGATCTCAAAGAAGGAGCGTAGGAAAAGGCTTGAGATGCTTTTGGGGGAACTGAGGATCTCGCATCTGGCGAAGAATTACGCTTATACATTATCCGGAGGAGAGAGAAGGCGGCTTGAGATCACGCGTGCCCTCGTTACCGACCCGTTATTTATCCTGCTGGATGAGCCGTTTTCCGGGATAGACCCGATAGCGGTCGCCGAATGTCAGGAGATAATCTGTTCGCTCAAGGATAAAGGGCTCGGTATCTTACTGACCGATCACAACGTCCGCGAGACGCTCTCGATAACCGACAGGTCTTACATAATGGCCGACGGTAAAGTCCTGATATCGGGGACGGCGGAGGAACTCATCTCCGACCCGAAGGCAAGGCAGATATATCTGGGTGAGAAGTTTAGGATGTGAATAAAACCAGCATTAATTTTAAGCGATAGTCAGTTTTATTCATCTCGAGGCGCGGATGCGCCGAGAGATCTATTAGAGGAGGCACAATGAACGTCGTCATCACCGGCAGGCATTTTGACGTTACCGATCCGATAAAGGCGCACGCTAACGAGAAGATATCGAAACTGGATAAATTCCTGACGAAACTCCTGGAGGCGCATGTGATATTGTCCGTCGAGAAATTCCGCCACATTGCCGAGATAACCGTAATAGGCAAGAACCTTAAGATCACCTCGACGGAGACTACTTCCGATATGTACGCCTCTATCGACAAAGCGGTGACGTCTCTTGAGGAACAGTTAAGGAAGTTTCACGACAAGAGCAGGGCGCATAACGCGAAAGAGTCCCGCAAGATAAAAGATTTGGCGCTCAAATCCATCTCCGCCATCCGCGGCTATTTTAAGGGAGAAAGGGATACGGCAACGCCGCGCATAGTCGAGACGAAGGGTGTCGCGGAGAAGCCGATGTCCGTCGAGGAGGCGGTCGAGGAATTGAATATCTCAAGGAGTGAGTTTATCGTATTCAGGAGTTCGGAGGATAACAGGATAAACGTGATATACAAAAGAAAGGACGGGGGCTTCGGGCTTATAAAGACCTGAAAATATTTCTATGAACATTAAGATCAAAGAGATTGAGGGGTCCCGCAGGATACTCGAGATCGAGATATCCGCGGATGCGATAGTCGGGAAATTCGAGGAAGTTTACGCTGAGATACAAAAAGAGGCGGAGATTCCGGGGTTCAGGGCAGGCAAAGCGCCGCGCTATCTCATCGAGACGCATTATAAAGACAAGGCCCACGAAGAGGTGAAGAGGCGCCTTATCGCCGACCATATAATCAAGGCGGTAAAGGACGCCGGCATCGCCATGATCGGCGCCCCGCTAGTATCGGATATACTCTTTGAGACTGGAAAACCTCTTAAATTCAAGGCGGAAGTGAATGCGAGGCCGGAAGTCAGGTTGAAGTCGTATAAAGGGCTCAAGGCAAAGAAAGCTAAAGTCCAGGTCTCGACCGAGGACGTAGATAAGGTGATAGAGGAACTGCGCGAAAGGTACGCCCAACTCAAGGACGTCGAGGGCCGCAGCGCCAAGGAAGGTGACTGGTGCTTGTGCGACGTCGAGATATCGGTCGAGGGAAAACCGGGCGAGAAGAACGAAGGCGTATGGTTCCCGCTTAAGCCGCAGTCGACCAAGCCGGAATTCCTAAGCCAGCTTACAGGCGCTAACCCCGGAGATACTAAAACTGTAAAGACAGTTCTCCCGGCAAACTACCACAAGAAGGAACAAGCAGGCAAGGAAGCCATATTCATAGTTACCGTCAATCAGATAAAAGAGAGGATCCTGCCCGAGGTAGACGATGAATTCGCCAAGGACTTAGGCGGGTTCAAGTCGCTTTTGGAACTCCGCGGGAATATCAGGGAAGAGTTGACCAACGCGAAAGAGCAGGAGATAAAGTTCAAGATGGAAGAGGAGCTTCTGGGCCAGCTTATAAGGTCCACGAATTTTGAGGCGCCGACTATCATGGTTGATTCCGAGATGGATCGCTTGCTGAAAGAGACGCGTTCCAGATTGCAGCATATAGGATATAAGCAGGATGAGATAGAGAAACAGGAACCCGGGATAAAGGACAAGATTAAGGAAGAGGCGGTAAAGAGGGTCAAGGGTTTCTTCATATTGGAGAAGGTCGCCGAGGCCGAAGGTATCGCCCCCTCAGAGGAAGAACTTAACAAACGCATCGAATTGCTGGCGGCGCGCTCAAAGCGCACCGTCGAGGACTTGAAATCTCATCTTGCTGGGAAAGACCTGATGGAGGACATAAAGGCGGAGATGGCGCAGGATAAAGCGCTGGAATTCTTGGTCGCGAACGCGAAGATAGAGGAGGAAAAGTAAAATGGGCGATAGGGAGCGGTTGCAGACGTTAGTTCCGATGGTAGTTGAGCAGACCGGGCGCGGCGAAAGGGCCTATGATATCTACTCGCGCTTACTTAAGGACAGGATAGTCTTCGTAGGGTCCGCTATCGACGATGTGATATCGAATTTAGTCATAGCGCAGATGCTATACATGCAGATGGAAGACCCGGACAAGGATATCAATGTGTATATAAACACTCCCGGCGGAACCGTGACTGCCGGACTGGCGATTTATGATACGATGCAGTTTGTCAAGCCGGACGTCTGCACATACTGCGTGGGGCAGGCGACTTCTATGGGAGCGCTTCTTCTCGCGGCAGGGACGAAAGGCAAGAGATACGCCCTTCCAAACGCGAGGATAATGATCCATCAGCCGTGGGGCGGGGTCCAGGGCGCGGCCTCCGATATAAGTATCCAAGCTAAGGAGATATTACGTCTGCGCGATACGATTAACGAGATACTGGTAAAGCATACCGGCCAGCCGCTGGAGAAAGTCCAGAAAGATACGGACAGGGATTTCTTCATGAGCGCCGATGAAGCCAAGGCCTACGGTATTATTGACGAAGTAATCGTGGGAAAGTAGAAATAATTTAGGCCCCTCACCTTAGTCCTCTCCCCAGAGGGGAGAGGGAAGGGTGAGGGGGATCGAATATATGAAAAAAGAACAACTACAAAAAGATTCTCTACCTCTTCTCCCATTAAGGGATATGGTCGTCTTCCCTTATATGGTCATACCTTTACTCGTCGGCAGGCAGAAGTCCATAGCCGCAGCCGAGGCGGCTGACACCAAAGACAAGACAATTCTACTCTGCGCCCAGCGTTTTGTGAAGACGGAAGATCCGTCTCCGGACGATATATATCAGATGGGCACTGTCGGTAAGATACTCCAGTCGCTGAAGCTGCCGGACGGCTCTTATAAATTACTGGTCGAGGGTCTCTACCGCGCGAAGGTAAATAAGTTCATTCCGGATAAAGAATATTTAAGCGTCGAGATAGAGCCGATATCTACCGACACACAGAAGACTATGGAGGTAGAGGCGCTGATGCGCTCGCTCGTAAATCAGTTCGAGGAGTATGTGAAGTTAAATCAGCGCGTCCCTACGGAGGCGTTCGCCACCACCGCCAATATAGATAACCCGGATCAACTGGCGGATACGGTCGCCTCATACCTTGCCTTAAGGATCTCGGAGAGGCAGGCTATCCTGGAGATAATAGATCCCGTCGAGAGGATAAAGCGGCTTACCGAAGTATTGAATTCCGAGATCGGCATCCTCCAAATAGAGAAGAAGATATCCTCGAATGTCAGGAGGCAGATAGAAAAGTCGCAAAAAGAATATTTCCTGCAGGAACAGCTCAAGGCCATCGAGAAAGAACTCGGCCAGAAGGACGAACACAAGAGCGAGATGGACGAGTTGAAAGAGAAGGTGAAGGCGGCCAAGATGACGAAGGAAGCGCAGGAAGTCGCCCTAAGGGAGATAGAGAAACTCTCGAGGATGTATCCGAATTCGCCGGAGGCTACGGTCTCGAGGAATTATATAGACTGGCTGGTCGCGCTTCCGTGGTCGGTAAAGACGGATGACAACCTTGATATAAAGAACGCCGAGAAGATATTAAACGAGGATCATTACGGCCTTGAGAAACCGAAGGAGAGGATACTCGAATACCTCGCCGTCCGGAAACTGGTCAAGTCGATGAAAGGGCAGATACTCTGCTTTGTCGGTCCGCCGGGTGTGGGTAAGACCTCGCTCGCGAAATCGGTCGCCCGGGCCTTGGGAAGGAATTTTATTCGCATCTCCTTGGGAGGGGTGCGGGATGAGGCCGAGATACGCGGACACAGGAGGACTTACATAGGTTCGCTGCCCGGCCGCATAATCCAGTCCGTAAGGAAAGCGAAGTCGAGAAATCCCGTCTTCTTATTGGATGAGGTAGATAAGATGGTGATGGATTTCAGGGGCGACCCGGCGGCGGCGCTTCTGGAAGTCCTCGACCCCGAACAGAATTCCACATTCTCCGACCATTATCTTGAGGTCGAGTTTGACCTGTCGGATGTCATGTTCATTACTACCGCTAATTTTCAGGACAATATTCCCGTTCCCCTTCAGGACAGGATGGAGATAATAAGGCTTCCCGGCTATACGGAATACGAGAAGGTAAAGATTGCCGATGGCTTTCTCATATCGAAACAGATAAAGGCGAACGGCCTCAAACTTGAAAACATAAGTTTTTCGGCGGAGGGCATCTTAAAGATCATACGCCGCTACACAAGGGAAGCCGGCGTAAGGAATCTTGAACGCGAGATAGCGCGCGTATGCAGGAAGATAGCCAAAGAAGTGGTTGAGAAAGAACGCGACCTGAAGGTGAAGCTCACCGCCGTAAGCGTCCAGAAATATTTAGGCCCGCCGCAGTTTAGCGAGCCGAAGATCGAGGAAAAGAACGAGGTGGGGGTGGCTACAGGCCTTGCATGGACAGAGGCCGGCGGTGATATCATTTCTATAGAATCAACACTTATGAAAGGGAAAGGAAAACTCACCCTTACCGGTAAATTAGGAGAAGTGATGCAGGAGTCGGCGCAGGCGGCTTTAAGTTACATCCGCTCCCGCGCGAAGGAGTTCGGCATAGACGATGATTTTTACAGGAAGATGGATATCCACATACACATCCCGGAAGGGGCGATCCCGAAGGACGGGCCGTCCGCGGGTATCACTATGGCGACAGCGCTCATCTCAAGCCTCACAAAATTGCCGGTCAAAAAAGATGTCGCGATGACCGGCGAGATAACCCTGCGCGGCAAGGTCCTTCAAATAGGGGGGCTCAAGTCAAAGATACTGGCCGCCCACAGGGTCGGGATAAAGACGGTCATAATACCCAAAGAGAACGAGAAGGACTTAGTCGAGATCCCCAAAAATATTCTGCGCGAGTTAAGAATGGTGACGGTTGAGAATATGGATCAGGTCTTGAAGATAGCGCTGGAGAATAAGCGCAGGAAACGGTCGAAGGCCGAGCCGAAGAAGTTTTACAGGCCGACGATCTACCAGCGCCTTCCCATTCAAACCTAAAAACAGGGAGGAGGGGAGAGATGAAGAAAACCTATCTTATGACGCCGGGGCCCACACCGGTCCCGCCGAAGGCATTGCTTGCGATGGCAGAACCCATCATCCATCACAGGACGCCGGAGTTTATGGAGATATTCAAGGAAGTATGCGCGGACTTAAAATATATATTTCAGACGCAGTCAGACGTGATCGTATTTACTTCATCGGGTACCGGCGCTATGGAAGCCGCTGTGGCGAACCTTCTCTCCCCGGGCGACAAAGCGATATGCGTCCAGGGCGGAAAATTCGGCGAGAGATGGACCGAATTATGCAACGCATACGGTGTCAACGCGATAGTCATCGATGTGGAATGGGGTAAAGCCGTCGATCCTAAAATTATAGAGCAGGAATTAAAAAAGGACTCAGGTATTCAGGCGGTCTTTACGACTTTGTGCGAGACCTCGACCGGTGTTTTGACCGACATAAAGGCGATCGCCAACATAACGAAGAACCATAACGCGGCCTTAGTCGTCGACGCGATATCCGGGTTAGGCGCGGAAGAGATAAAGACCGATGAATGGGGAATAGATTGCGTTGTCTCCGGTTCTCAGAAGGGCCTTATGATTCCGCCGGGACTTGCGTTCGTGAGTTTAAGCAAGAAGGCGTGGGATAAGGTAGAGAAATCAAAATGTCCTAAATATTATTTCAGTTTCAAGAAATCAAAGAAGGCCCTTGACTCGGCTGATACGCCGTTTACTCCCGCGATATCTTTGGTGATCGCGCTGCGCGAGACGCTGAGGATGATGAAGACCGAGGGCTTAGATGTCATCCTCGCTCGCCATAAGAAATTGGCGCTTTCCACACGCGAAGCGATGAAGGCGATGGGATTGCAATTATTCGCGCCGACCGCTCCGTCAAACGGCGTTACGGCCGTAAACGTCCCGGCCGGAGTCGATGGCGAGAAACTAGTAAAACATATGAGAGATAAATACGGAGTCGGCATCGCCGGCGGACAGGCGGAATTGAAAGGCAAGGTATTCCGCATCGCGCATATGGGATATATTACCGAGACGGATATTGTAACGACGATCGCCGTATTAGGAATGGCGCTTGCCGAGATGGGATACAAAGGGCCTGTCGAACCAGCGTAAATTTCGATAAAAGCAGGAGACCAGAAAATGTACAAAGTCCTCGTGAGTGACGCATTATCGGAAGAGGGGTTGAAGGTATTAAAGGACGAGAAGGAACTCTCGGTCGATGTGAAACTCAAATTGCCGCCGGAAGAATTGAAGGCGATCATCAAAGATTACGATGCCTTGGTCGTCCGAAGCAGCACGAAAGTCACAAAAGACATCATCGATGCCGCGACAAAATTAAAAGTCATCGGCCGCGCGGGCGTAGGCCTTGATAACGTCGATGCGGAAGCCGCCTCGAAACGCGGCATAATCGTCATGAACACCCCGGCCGGAAACACGATCTCCACCTGCGAGCATACGTGGTCACTCCTGCTTTCGATGTCGCGCAACGTGCCGAATGCGAATGCCTCATTAAAAGAGGGTAAATGGGACAGGAATAAATATATGGGTGTCGAGCTCTACGGCAAGACGCTCGGCATAATCGGCTTGGGAAGGATAGGCACAGAGGTCGCCAAACGCGCGATGGCATTCGGGATGAGAGTCATCGCCTACGACCCATACCTTACGGTCGAGAAGGCAAATGACCTCGGTATAGAACTTGTCGAGATGAAGGATATCATTAAGGAAGCCGATTATATAACGGTCCACACGCCTATCACCGCCGAGACGAAACATATCATAGGTGATAAGGAATTCGAACAGATGAAGCCGGGTGTACGGATCATAAACTGCGCGCGCGGCGGTATTATAGATGAGGCCGCGCTTATTCGCGCGTTAGAGTCCGGCAAGGTCGCGGGCGCGGCGCTCGATGTATTTGAGAGCGAGCCTCCGAAAGATTTCGCGATGTTCAAAAATGATAAACTCGTCGCAACGCCTCACCTTGGCGCGTCTACCGAAGAAGCGCAGGTAAACGTCGCAATAGAGGTATGTAAACAGGTCGCTGACGCGTTATTGAGCCGCGGCTGCAGGAACGCCGTTAACGTCCCGTGCGTCGACCCGGAAATATACAAGATCCTGCGTCCTTACATAAATCTTGCCGAGAAGATGGGCCTCGTGATAGGACAGCTCGCCGAAGGCAGGATACAGGAGATAAAGATACAGTATTCCGGCGAAATAATCGCGCACGACCTCGCGTCCGTGACGATAGCATTCCTGAAGGGCATGCTCACCCCGATACTCCAGGAGACCGTGAATTTCGTAAACGCCTCCGTCATCGCGAAGGAGAGAGGAATAAGGATAGTGGAGACGAAGACCTCGCAGATAGAGGAGTTCGCCAACCTCATCACAATAGAGGCGAAGACCGATAAGAAGAATGTAACGGTGGCGGGGACGCTTTCGGCCCGCAAGGAGCCGCGCCTCGTCAAACTCGATCATTTCTATATTGAGGCGGAGACCGACGGCTATCTTCTTATCCTGTCGAACGAGGACAAGCCCGGCATCATAGGTCAGATAGGCACGATACTCGGCCAGAACAAGATAAATATCGCGGGGATGACACTTGGAAGGACGAAAGCCGGCGGAGTAGCGATGACGGTCTTAAACGTAGACGATGAAATACCGGAGGGCGTCATGAAGCAGATACGTTCCGCGAAGAATGTCATTGACGCGAAACTTATAAAACTCTAATGGCAAATACAGTCGTTGTAGGGGCGCAGTGGGGGGATGAAGGCAAGGGGAAGATAATAGACATACTCTCCCGTGAAGCGGATTATGTCGTCCGTTATCAGGGCGGCAATAACGCCGGCCACACGGTCGTAATCGGAAATGATGAATTTGTCCTGCACCTTATTCCCTCAGGCATCCTGCATAAAGGCAAGATCTGCGTCATCGGAAACGGCGTTGTCGTCGACCCAGAGGCGCTGATAAGCGAGATAGATACTTTGCGCGCGAAAGGCGTCTACGTGGACGACAACCTCAAGGTCAGCGATCAGGTCCACCTCATATTTCCCTACCATAAAGAGATGGACAGCTTAAGCGAACGCAAGAAAAAGATAGGTACGACCGGCCGCGGTATAGGGCCATGTTATACGGATAAGATCGGTCGCTGCGGCATAAGGCTCGCAGATCTTTTGGACGACGGGCTCTTCAGAAAAAAACTCAAGGAGAGCCTCGAAGCGAAGAACGAGATAATGCGGAAGTTATATGACCATGATGAGTTTTCTTTCGAGGAGATCTACAATAAGTTCGCGCAGTACAGAAAAAAGATCGCGAAATACGCCTGCAATACTACCAAGATATTAAATGAAGCAGTCAGGAAGAAAAAAAGGCTCCTCCTCGAAGGGGCGCAGGGCACACTTCTCGATATAGACCACGGGACGTACCCGTATGTGACGTCTTCTAACGCCACAGCCGGCGGTGCCTGCACCGGCACAGGGTTGGGGCCGTCCAAGATAGACAAAGTCATAGGGGTGGTCAAGGCGTACACCACGCGTGTGGGCGAGGGGCCGTTCCCGACCGAGTTCGGGCCTGACCTGATGGAGAAGATAAGGCAGAAGGGCAAGGAGTATGGCGCCACGACCGGCCGTCCCAGAAGATGCGGCTGGTTTGACAGCCTCATCGTAAGACACTCGGCGCTGGTCAACAGCCTCGATGCCATCGTGGTCACCAAGCTGGACGTCCTCGACGACTTAAAAAAGATCAAGATCGCCATCGCGTACAAATACAAAGGAAAGACATATAAGGATTTTCCGGCGAACATAGAGATGCTTTGGGATGTGGAGCCGGTTTACGAAGAGCATCCGGGTTGGGGAGAGGATACCTCGCGTGTGGCAAGCTTCTCGAAATTACCAACTAACGCCAAGAAATACTTAAAGAGGCTTGAGAGCCTGATAGGCGTTAAGATAGAACTGGTCTCGGTCGGTAGCAGACGTGAACAGGTCTTCAAGATGGGGGGAAAGAGATAGAAAATGGGTAATGCGGAGTTTACACCTTTTGCGTTTATGTACAGCCCGGTTTTTACTGTCATGGAGAAATTCGCGCTCTGGTCGGTATTAGGAGTGGCCATATTAGGCCTTTTGTACGCGGTTTTTCTTATGGCGCAGGTGCTTCGTTATGACAAGGGTACGCCTAAGATGCAGGAGATATCGAGCGCTATCCGCGTCGGCGCGAACGCGTATCTCAACCGCCAGTTCAAGGCGATAATATTTTTGATGTTTATCCTGACGGCCGCATTATATTTTACCGCCGGGGCTACTCACATACAGATCGGAAGGTCGTGCGCGTTTTTGATGGGCGCCTTCTTCTCGGCGATGGTTGGTTTTGTCGGAATGAATCTTGCCGTTCAGGGTAACGTGCGCGTCGCCGCGGCCTCAAGGACGAGTTTCGGCCAGGCGTTAAAGATCGCGTATCGCACCGGCACGGTCACGGGAATGCTCACCGACGGCCTCGGCCTTTTGGGCGGTACGGTAATATTCATGATATACGGCGAGCAGGCGTATGAAGTATTGCTCGGTTTCGGTTTCGGCGGCACACTCTTGGCGCTCTTCATGAGGGTCGGAGGCGGTATATTTACGAAGGCCGCTGACGTCGGCGCGGACCTCGTCGGAAAAATAGAGAAGAACATCCCTGAGGACGATCCAAGAAATGCCGCGACGATCGCCGATAACGTCGGCGATAACGTCGGCGACTGCGCCGGTATGGCGGCGGACATCTTCGAGTCGTACGAGGTCACGATCGTCTCGGCGATGATCCTCGGATGGGCCTCATTCGGCCACAAGGGTGTCATATTCCCGCTACTGGTGCGCGCTATCGGAGTGTTGAGTTCTATAATCGGTACTTATCTTGTCCGCACCAGCGACAAAGTAAGAAACGCGATGCGCGCTATAAACATCGGTTTCTGGACTTCAGCAGCGGTATCAATAATCGGTTTTACGATTATCGGTTTCTATTATTTGAGATTTCCGGATGCCGCGCAACTTCCGAATTGGGTAAGTTTAGGCGTGGCGGGCCTTGATATGAGGCCTGTATGGACGACAATGGTCGGTATTATTCTTGCGATCACGATAAACCGCGTAACCGAGTATTTCACTAAACCCGAGGGGGCACCGGTAAAGTCTATCGCGAGGGCCACACAGACCGGCCACGCGACTACTATTATCACGGGTCTCGCCGTCGGTTACGAGTCGACGGTCTGGGCTATTATCATAATAGCGGCCGCTATCGGAGCTTCGGTATTTATATATGCCGGTACGAACCCGACATTTATCGCTTACGGTGTGGCGATGTGCGGTATCGGTATGCTGACACTTACCGGAAACAACATCTCGATGGACGTCTTTGGGCCTGTCTGTGATAACGCGAACGGTATCGGTGAGATGGCGCACCTTGATAAAGGCGCCCGCCAGACCTTGGCCGACCTCGACGCCGTCGGTAACACCACTAAAGCTATCACAAAGGGTATAGCGATCGGTTCGGCAGTTGTCGCGGCCGTTTCGCTTTTTAACGCTTATATCACCGACATCGCGAAGGCAACGCATTCTACATACGAGCAGATAGCGGCCTCGCTTTCGATCTCCGAGCCGAATGTATTCATCGGTTTGCTGATCGGCGGCGCTATACCGTTCCTATTCAGCTCGATGACGATAAGGGCGGTTGGAAGAGCGGCATTCCTGATCGTCAAGGAAGTCAGGAATCAGTTCAAGGATAAAGAGATATGGGAAGGGACGAAGACGCCGGATTACGGACGCGTGGTCGATATTTGCACCGCCGCGGCTCAGAGCGAGCTTGTCGGGCCGGGACTTTTGGCGATACTCACTCCCATACTTGTCGGACTTTTGCTTCACAAAGAAGCCCTGGGAGGTTTCCTCGCCGGCATGATCCTTTCGGGTCAATTACTGGCGGTCTTTATGTCGAATGCCGGCGGCGCGTGGGATAATGCCAAAAAAACGATCGAGGACGGGCTTTACGGCGGAAAAGGTTCCGAGGCGCATAAAGCATCGGTCACCGGTGACACCGTAGGCGATCCGTTAAAGGATACCGCGGGCCCGGCGCTTAACCCGCTCATCAAAGTCATGAACATGGTGGCGCTCCTCATTGTCGGCATAATGATAAAGAACGAGACACTAACTCCCGGCATCATACTTATAGGTATCGCCGGAATATCAGTCATACTTTGGGTAATCTTCAGGTCGCGTCGCGAAAGCAAAGAGATGATGCTCGGTGACGAGGTAAAGTAAATAAATGTCATTCCGGTTTTAGTTTGACATACAATTGATTTTTTGATAACATTAAATTTTACGGGGTTGCTTACATGAAGAAGTTTTTCCTTACAATAATAACGGCTTTCTTTATTATATTTTATTCAAATGCGGCGAATCCACAAGAGGGTGGGGAGGCTCCTGTTTCCCCGCTGTCCGAACAGGCAGCTACGGCCACAGAGGCACCGGTAGCCGAGACAACTTCGCAGACGCCGGCGCTCGAGGCCGCACCTGAAGTTCCCGCGGAAGGCGAAGAGATCATCTTGATAGACGATACTCTGCCTGAAGGCTCGACCACAGAGGGGACATGGGAGTGGGACACCTCTTTAAAGTATAGCGGAGAGAAATCACATACCGAGTCTGCCGCGAAAAGCGCCACAGAGCATTCTTACAGGACAAAACCGGTAATCATCCCAAAAAACTCTGTGATAGAACAATATATATATCTCGATCCTAACGATATGCCGAAGGGTATAATGCTTAAATTCAGATTTGAGAATGACGGCAAGGAGGACGAGATAGGGATCTACCGCGAGGGAGAAGAAGAGGTCTTTATGTTCAATAACGACGAGCCGATGCTGTATGACGGCACCCTGCCCAACGCCGGCAAATGGGAAAAATTACAGATTTATTGCGATGACCTCGGCCTCGTCGGCGCTAAATTGACGGGGATATCATTTGTGACTTACGGCGGCAGGGCCTATTGGGACCTGACACGTATACGCGCGGTCAAGGAAGGCGAACAATATCCTCCGGAAGAATAAATAATTTAATTTGAAAGGAGAACGTCGATGGTCAGTAGAGTAGTCAGTATCTTGTGTGTTCTGTTCTTTTTAGTCTCGATGTCCGTCTCTGTCATGGCTATGGGAAGGAGAGTAAAGCCGGCCGGGCCGCCGCCATCTTTGGAAGCGAATCAGCCCGAGGTGGAGTTAATAAAACCTGAAGAACTTCCGCCCACGCCCCCGATCAACGAGGAATTGAAGGAGAAGAGGCCGCAGGAAGTATCGGTCCAGCTTGCTCCGGATGAAGCGACAAAGAACAGGCAGATACAGACCGCCCTAAAGAACGCGGGTTATGACCCCGGCGCTATTGACGGCAAGATCGGCGCCAAGACAAAGAAAGCCATAAAGGATTTTCAGACGGTAAGCGGACTTAAAGCCGACGGGAAAGTCGGCCCCAAGACGTGGGCCAAATTGAACGCATATATATTAGAGGCGAATACCGAGAAAGGAGGTAAATCAAGATGATGAGTATTTCAAAAGTAAGGATACTGGCTACGATTTTGGTATCAGCGTTTGTTATCTCGGGTTGTGCGGTAGGTTTTTATAAACGCAGTCCGAACGATATGAAGAAGATAGAGGATTTGAGCGCCGAGGTAGAGCGGCTTAAATTATTGAGAAGTCAGGATCAGAGAGAACTGGAAGCCGCGAAGGCTGAGCTCGAGAAGAGATTGAGGGGCGAAGCCGGCGTATCGGTCGGCATGGATGAGAGGGGTGTAGTCGTGACTTTCATATCGGAAGTCCTCTTCGATTCCGGAAAAGCGAAGATAAGGACTGAAGCGCATGAGGTCCTTGATAAAGTCGCGAAGGTCATAAACGATAAAGTCGCAAACAAGAACATCGCGATCGAAGGCCATACCGATAACGAGCCGATAAAGAAATCGGGTTGGAAGTCCAACTGGGAATTATCGACGGCAAGGGCTATCTCCGTATTACATTATCTGGAGGGTAAAGGGACCGCGCCAAAGAGGATGCAGGCGACGGGATACGGCGAATACCGTCCGGTCGATTCCAATGATACCAAAGAAGGAATGCAGAGAAACAGAAGGGTGGAGATCATAATTTTGCCTAAGATGTCGAAGGCAGAGGCGGAATTCTTAAGAGAACATGAGAAGGACTCTGGGTACATAAAATAGAGATTTCCTCTTCAACGATGTTTCTCAAACGCCGCCTACTCCAAAGAGGCGGCGTTACTTCTTAAAGGGAGAGAAGCCATGAAAAGAAAGATTAAGAAGACGAAGAGATCCCCATTGAGGGTGAAGGTAAAGAAAAAGGCCGCAAAGCCGGGAAGAAAAGTAAAGGTCGCGGCAAGGCGCGCCGTAAAGAAGATTCGGCGTCCGAAAGCGCCGGCGGAATTGATGGGGACAGGCGCTATCGTCGAGGCGCAGAGGCATAAGGCCGGAGAGGCGAAATATTATCCGCGGCCGAGCGCTTATATGCCGCCGAGACAATGGGAACGCGAAGAACTTCCTTCGGCTTACGGCGATACAAGGGTAGTCCTTATGACGCGGGATTCCCATTGGATATTCGCTTATTGGGAGATCACCGATGCCAGAAGGATGGATATCGAGCGTGAGGCGGGCGCCGGATGGGACGGATTAAGGAAAGTCCTAAGGGTCTATGATGTCACCGATATCGAGTTCAACGGCACCAACGCGCATAAATACTTTGATATAGATATAACGCCGGAAGCGGGCAATTGGTATATCCGTGTGGGAGAAGCCAACAGGTCGTGGTGCGTGGATTTGGGAGCGATAACCTCTGACGGAAGATTTATCGTGGTCGCCCGTTCGAATGTGGTTGCCACTCCGAGAGATACTGCCTCGGATGTCATTGATGAAGAGTGGATGTCCATAGAAGAGGATTTCCTGAAATTATACGGCCTGTGGGGCGGATTTGCGGGTGCTTCTCCGGGCAAGGCGCAGATAAGGAAGATATTGAAGGAGAGGCTGGAGAAGGAGTTATCCTCCGGCGCGGTCAGCTCATTCGTGCGCCCCGCGAAATACCGCGGTTTCTGGATGGTAGTAAATACAGAGTTGGTATTATACGGCGCGACCGAGCCCGACGCCACCATTACGGTCCAGGGCAGGCCGATAAAACTTAATCGCGACGGCACATTCAGTCTGCGGTTCGCGCTTCCTGACGGAGAGCAGGTCATACCGGTAAAAGGGATATCCGCCGATAAAGAGGAAGAGCGCACAATAACCCCCATCGTGAAGAAGTATACAAAATAATGGAAAAAGGCTACCTCGCTATCGTTCTGCACAGCCATCTTCCGTATGTCCGCCATCCGGAGTACGAGGACTTCATGGAAGAGGACTGGCTGTATGAAGCCATCACCGAGACATACGTCCCACTTATAAACGTCTATAACGGGCTTATCAGGGACGGCGTTGATTTCCGCATCACGATGACCATAACGCCTTCCTTGTGCTCTATGCTCGCGGATCCGCTTCTTCAGGACAGATACATAAAACATCTGGATAAGTTGATCGAACTTTCGAATAAAGAGGTGGAGCGGACCAGATGGGAACCGGCGTTTAATAATCTGGCGCTTATGTATCAGTCCAAATTCAACGAGACGCGCCATATCTTCGTCGAGACATACAAGAAGAATATTCTGACCGCCTTCAAGGAATTTCAGGATATGGGAAAACTCGAGATCATAACCTGTAACGCCACACACGGATTTTTGCCGCTCATGGAGACCTGCCCCAAATCGGTCCGTGCGCAGATCGAGGTGGGCGCCAATAATTATGAGAAGTATTTCGGAAGGCGTCCCCGCGGAATATGGCTTGCCGAGTGCGGTTATTATCCGGGAGTGGACCGGTATCTCAAAGAGGCGGACATCAAATTCTTCTTCGTCGACACCCACGGCATCCTGCACGCGAACCCGCGTCCGAAATACGGCGTCTATGCTCCTATATATTGCAAATCAGGGGTCGCGGCTTTCGGAAGGGATTTCGATTCGTCTAAACAGGTATGGAGCGCGATAGAGGGATACCCCGGCGATTATAATTACCGCGAGTTTTACCGAGATGTCGGCTTTGACCTCGATTTTGAGTATATAAAGCCCTATATCCACAAGGACGGCATAAGGATGAATACGGGCATAAAATATTACAGGATCACCGGAAGGACCGACCATAAAGAGCCATATAATCCGGATTGGGCGCGCGATAGGGCGGCTTCTCACGCCGGAAATTTTATGTACAACAGGGAAAAACAGGCCGAATACATCTTTGATATAATGAAGAAGAAGCCGATAATAGTCGCCCCCTATGACGCCGAGCTGTACGGCCATTGGTGGTATGAAGGCCCGATGTTCCTCGATTTTCTCTTCAGGAAGATACATTACGACCAGAAGACGATAAGGCCGATAACGCCCTCGGAATATCTCGCGCAGAATCCCACGAATCAGGTGGCGACTCCCTCGATGTCTAGCTGGGGATATAAGGGCTATAGTGAACACTGGCTTGACGGTTCAAACGACTGGATATACAGGCATCTGCATAAGGCGTCCGATAGGATGGTGGAGCTCGCCAGCACTTATCCTAATGCCGAGGGACAACTGCGTCGCGCCTTAAATCAGGCACTTCGCGAGCTGTTGCTCGCTCAGTCGAGTGATTGGGCGTTTATAATGAAGACGGGCACGGTCGTGCAATACGCCGTCAAGAGGACCAAAGACCACATCTTAAGATTCACCCGGCTCTACGAGGATATAAAATCAAACCGCATAGACGAAAGCTGGCTTGCGGATATCGAATGGAAGGACAATATTTTTCCGGAGATAGATTACAGAGTTCATGCCTGATATGCTCAATCGGGACAAACTTCCCCTGCATATAGCTATAATAATGGACGGTAACGGCAGATGGGCCAAGCTTCGCGGCCTCCCCCGTATTATGGGGCACCACGCCGGCATCAAGACGGTCAAGGAGACAATAAAGATGTGCCGCGAATTGGGTATAAAATATCTGACGCTTTACGCGTTCTCTACCGAGAACTGGAAGAGGCCGAAGGAGGAAGTCGAGACGCTGATGGGCTTCCTGAACGAATATATAGACAAGGAATTGGATTCTTTCATCAAGAACGATATAAGATTAAACGTCATAGGGCGGATGAGCGGGCTTCCCGATTATGTGCAGCCGAAATTAAGGAAGGCGATAGAGAAGACGAAAGATTGCGGCTCGATGACCTTAAACGTCGCTCTTAATTACAGCGGAAGGAGCGAGATAGTGGATGCCGCGAAGAAATTCGCCTCATTGGTCAAGTCCGGCAGGCGCGAGATAAACGATCTGGATGAAGGGTCGTTTAGCGATCTTCTATATACCAAAGGCCAGCCCGACCCGGACCTCCTGATCCGCACCTCCGGCGAAATGAGGTTATCGAATTTCCTCCTGTGGCAGATATCGTATTCGGAACTTTATATCACGCCTAAGTTGTGGCCTGATTTCAGGAAGAAAGACCTTGAGGAGGCGATAGCCGCATATCAGAAACGCGAGAGAAGGTTTGGGGCATGATGGAAAATAATAATTTTATCCCGAGGTTTATATGGTCTTTAGTCCTGATCATCTTTGTCGTATTTACCGTATTTGTCTTTCCTAACTGGTTCTTCTGCCTCGTATTGACGGCGATGATCGCCGCGGCGTTATACGAATTCTATTCGCTCGTCGAGAAGAAAGGCGTCCTTATCTTCAAGTTAAGCGGCATCGCGATAGGCATCATCGTCCCTCTCTCGATATTCTTTTCCTTTGAGCCCACAAAGGGCTGGGAACTCCTGTTCATAATCGCGGTCCTGCTCGCGATATTTATATTACAATTTACCCGCAAGGAGAGCAATCAGGCGATAGTGGGTGTCTCCACGACCATATTCGGCATACTCTATATAAGCTGGACGTTCAGTTTTCTGATGAAGTTAAAGATGGTTTCGGAACCGTATTTACCATCGGGAAGTCTCTTGGTCGCCTTTCTGATTTTGGTCACGAAATCCGGCGACATCGGCGCCTATTTTATCGGCACCGCTTTCGGAAAGCACCACCTTATCCCGCGGATAAGCCCCAAAAAATCGGTGGAGGGCGCGGTAGGCGGGTTTATATTCAGCGTTGCCTTTGCCGTATTGAGCAAGTATTATCTGCCGGCGATACCGGTATTCCATTTGGTCATCTTGGGATGCTTATTGGGGATATTGGCGCAGGTGGGGGATTTATCCGAGTCCCTTATCAAGCGGGATTGTCAGGTAAAGGATTCGGCGGGCTTGATCCCGGGGCTCGGCGGGATACTGGATTTGATAGACAGCATATTGTTTACCGCGCCCACACTTTATTTTTACGTAAAGAAATTTCTCGTATGAAAAAAATAACCATCCTAGGCTCGACAGGTTCAATCGGGACAAGCGCCCTCGATGTCATCGCAAGGCACCGAAAAGAATTTTCAGTCGCGGCGCTTGCCTCATATTCAA
This sequence comes from Candidatus Omnitrophota bacterium, assembly GCA_030695925.1. Taxonomy (GTDB): domain Bacteria; phylum Omnitrophota; class Gorgyraeia; order Pluralincolimonadales; family Pluralincolimonadaceae; genus JAGUXU01. The sequence continues at coordinate 9,543 of JAUYOH010000010.1, read as the reverse complement.
ATGTGGAATTACTGGCCCATCAGGCAAAGAAATTCCGTCCGAAGATTGTGGCGGTCTGCGACGAATCCAAATTCAGCGAATTAAAGAAGGCACTTTCGGGCTCAGGTATAAAGATTGCTTGCGGCTGCTCGGGTGTCGAGGAAGCGGCGCGATACGACGGCGCAGATATAACCCTTGTGGCGATAGCGGGCTCTGCCGGGCTTATCCCGACACTCGCCGCCATTGAACAGGGAAAGACGGTAGCACTCGCGAATAAGGAGCCGCTCGTTATGGCCGGCGGCATAATAACCGCCCGTGCCAAAAAGAAAGGGACGAAAATCATCCCTGTCGATTCCGAGCACAGCGCGATATTCCAGTGCTTAAACGGCCACAGCCGCGCGGATCTAAAGAAGATATACCTTACCGGTTCGGGCGGGCCGTTGCGGAAAGTAGATATTAAAAGATTCGGCGCGCTCTCGCCGGAGGAAGTCATAAACCATCCGAGATGGAAGATGGGAAAGAAGATATCAGTCGATTCCGCGACACTGATGAACAAAGGGCTCGAGATAATAGAGGCGAAATGGCTCTTTGAGGTCGGGGTCGAGAAGATAGACGTCCTCATACATCCCGAAGCGATAATCCATTCGATGGTGGAGTATGTGGACGGCTCGGTGATCGCGCAATTGTCCGTCACTGATATGCGCCTTCCTATATTATATGCCTTTTCTTATCCGGGCCGGATTAAATCTTCTTTGCCGTCTCTGGATTTCGTAAAACTGGGGAAGTTCACTTTCGAAAAACCGGACTTCAAGAAATTTCCGTGCCTCGCGATGTCGTATGAGGCGGCGCGCAAGGGTGGGTCGTATCCGGTGGTATTGAACGCCGCCAACGAAGAAGCGGTGCTCGCGTTTTTAGAGAATGAGATAAAGTTCACGCGTATCCCGGCAATAATAGAAAAAGTACTGTCGCTTCATAAGGGAAAGCCGGATCCGTCTCTTAACGAGATACTTACAATCGATAATTGGGCAAGACAACAAGCAAGGAGGCTATTTAACTGATGGAATGGATTGTCGTAGCGATCGTATTCTCGGCGCTAATATTCGTGCATGAGTTCGGCCATTTTATAGTGGCCTTGCGCTCCGGCATAAAGGTCGAGATATTCTCTTTGGGTATGGGGCCGAAGCTCTTCTCGATAGTAAAAAACGGCATCGAGTACCGCATCTCGGCGATCCCCATAGGCGGGTATGTAAAGATGGCGGGGGAGGACCCCTCCGAAGAGAGAGAAGGCGAGCCGTGGGAATTTCTCTCGGCGTCCGTCGGCAACAGGTTCAGGGTAAGCATTGCGGGCTCGCTCGTAAATTACGTATTCGGACTTATCTTATTCATCGCGGTGTTTCTCGTGGGATACCCGGTCACCACGACGGTAGAGTCCGTATTGGATAATTATCCCGCCAAAGAGGCAGGCATACGGGCCAACGACAGGATAATCGCCATAGACGGCATACCGGTGCGCAATTTAATGATGGCGATGGATATAATAAAAAGTAAGACCGAAGGCACCATAAAACTTACGCTGCAACGGCAGGATTCAAGTATGGACGTGGAGTTTAAGCCTGTCGTCGAAGGGGGACTGGATATATTCGGCAATAAGGCAAGGATCGCGAAGATAGGCGTTATGTTCTCCAATAAACCCGTATATAAAAAATTCGGTATAGGAGAATCGGTGTCGCTCGCGTTAAACGAGACCTATTGGATGACGAAATTTACGTATCGGACGATATGGTCGATGTTGGCGGGCAGGGTCAAGGTCAAAGAGGTCGCGGGGCCGACCGGGATAATCGTGATAACCGCTGCCGCCGCGAAGGCAGGGCTCTCCCCGCTTCTTTATATAACCGCGCTTATAAGCGTAAGTTTGGCGATATTCAATCTGCTGCCTTTTCCTCCGCTCGACGGTGGACTGGTCTTATTTTTGGCGATAGAGAAACTGCGCGGAAAACCCTTGAGCCTTAAGACGCAGGAGAGGATAATGCGCGCCGGCTGGACTCTTATTATAATATTCCTGTTGTTTGTCACTTATAATGACGTTTTCAGGTTTATATTGAAGAGATGAAAATAAACAGGCGCAAGACAAGGACAGTAAATTTAGGCGGGGTAAAGATAGGAAGCGGCTATCCCGTATCGGTCCAGTCTATGACAAAGACCGATACCCTTGATGTCGCCGCCACTGTAGCACAAATAAAAGAGCTTGAGCGCGCCGGCTGCGAGATAGTCCGCACAGCGGTAAAAGACGCTTCCTGCTGTGAGGCGCTCGCTAAAATAATGAAAAAAATAAATATCCCGCTCGAGGCCGACATCCATTTCGATTACCGGCTCGCGATAAAGGCGATAGAGGCGGGCGTTGACGGTGTAAGGCTTAATCCCGGCAACGTCTACAAGAAAGATGAGGTATCCGCGGTAATAAAGCTCGCCAGGAAGAGAAAGATACCCATCCGTGTCGGCGTAAATTCCGGCTCCGTCAGGAGCCATGGTGAGCGAGCCGAACGAGGGTTACCCATCCTCATGGTAAAGGCCGCCTCAGATTATTTGAAACTTATCGAATCGTTCGATTTCCGTGACCTCATGGTATCGCTTAAATGCTCTGATGTTCCGCAGACTATAGACGCATATCGGCTGATGGCGAAAAAATGTGATTATCCGTTTCATCTCGGTGTCACAGCCGCGGGCCCTGAACTTTCAGGGACGGTAAAATCCGCCCTCGGCATCGGCATACTTCTTTCCGAGGGGATAGGAGACACCATAAGAGTTTCCCTTACCGGCGATCCGGTTGATGAGGTCATCGTCGGAAAACAGATCATTCAGGGGCTTGGGCTCAGGAGGTTTGGCCCGGAAGTCCTCTCCTGCCCGACGTGCGGCAGGACGGAAGTTGACATTATAGGAATCGCGAGTAAAATAGAAGAGGAGCTTTCGAGGATAAAAGACAATAAGGGGAAACTTTCCGGTATCCGTGTCGCGGTGATGGGCTGTGTGGTAAACGGGCCGGGCGAGGCGAGGGAAGCTGACTTGGGAATCGCGGCAGGCAAGGGCAGCGGATTTTTATTCATAAAAGGCAAGCCGGTACGCAAGATAAAAGAGAGCCAGTTCGTCAGCGCGATATTAAAGGAAATAAGGAAAATTCTCCTCTCCCCATCGGGGAGAGGGAAAGGGTGAGGGGGCATATGCGTTGGACTCAAGCACTTATTCCAACTTTGAAAGAAGACCCGGCAGAGGCCGAGATAATAAGCCATAAGCTTATGATCCGCGCGGGCCTGATAAGGAAACTCACCGCCGGAGCTTATACATACCTGCCCCTCGGCTGGCGCGTCCTTAACAAAGTAGAGAATATAATCCGCGAGGAGATGGACGCAAAGGGCGCGCAGGAGGTCCTGATGCCTGCCTTGCAGCCCTCCGAGCTCTGGAGGGAATCCGGCAGATACGGCGACCTCGGGCAGGATATGATAAAGTTCACGGACCGCCACGGCAAAGAGGTGGTGATGGGCCCGACCCACGAGGAGATAATAACAGACCTCGTCCGCGGCACCGTAAAATCCTATAAGGAACTCCCTCTTATATTGTATCAGATACAGGCCAAGTTCCGCGATGAGATACGCCCGCGCTCGGGAGTCCTGCGTTCGCGCGAATTCATAATGAAGGACGCCTACTCTTTTGACCGCGACACAAAGGGCCTCGACGAGAATTACAAGAAGATGTATGAGGCCTATTGCAAGATATTCACGCGCTGCGGACTGAAATACTTGGTCGTCGAGGCGGATACCGGTGTGATGGGAGGCGATGTATCGCACGAGTTTATGGTCCTCTCGGAGAGCGGAGAAGATACACTTACCCATTGCGCGAAGTGCGGCTACGCGGCAAGCTTGGATAAGCACCTCTTAAACCTTAACGTCAAGAAGGATTTCAAGATAGAGACTCTCGACGATATCAAGAAGATAGACAAGGGTGATAAATGCCCGAAATGCGGCGCTGATATAAAGCTTGAGCAGGCGATAGAAGTCGGCCATGTATTCAAGCTCGGCATAAAATATTCAAAGGCGATGTCCGCCAATTTCCTCGACGAGGACGGCAAAGAGAAGCCCCTTATTATGGGCTGCTACGGCATCGGAGTAAATAGGATAGCTGCCGCGCTCATCGAGCAGAGCCACGACAAAGACGGGATAATCTGGTGCCCGTCGATAGCGCCATATGAAGTTGCGATACTCCCGCTTAACTCCGCACACACGCAATCGATGGAGGCAGCCGAGAAGATATACAAAGAGCTGACCTCTGCCGGAATCGAATGCATCCTCGACGACCGCCCCGAACGCGCGGGTGTCAAGTTCAAAGACTCCGACCTCATCGGCTTCCCGGTACAGATAATAATTGGGGAGAAGAAGATAGTGAATGGAGAGGTGGAAATAAAAGATCGCAAGACCAAAGAAGTCAAAGTAGTCAAGATAGACGGAGCAACGCAGGCGGTTAAGGGATTTTTAGGTTAATAGGGGACGTTCCCTTCGGGGACAACCCAAAAAGGAGGCACAGATGCTGGCTAAAAAATTCGCTTTGGGATTTGGCATCGCGATTATTTTTCCGATGATGATCCATTACGGCGTGAGCACCTTTAGCCCTCAGCCCAAATGGGAAGATTATCAGGTAGAAAATTATTATGAACGCCATAAGAGAGCGACCCCAGCGGAGCAGGAGAAGATGGAGGCCGAAAAGAACCGGCTAAAAGAACAAAGAGAGATCGCCGAGAAGCGCTTCCAGAAACGCCTGTTTTTCGTGGCGGTCCCTTTAGGCCTGATCTCTATCATTGTCGGCGCGCTGCTTTCGATACAGGCGATAGGCACAGGGCTCATGTTCGGCGGGATCTTCAGCGTATGTAACGGCTATTTTAATTATTGGTCGGAATTGGCGGACCCCTTGAGATTCGCGTCCATGTTATTGGCCTTTGTCGTGCTTATTGCTCTCGGTTATAAGAAACTTGAAAAAAAGGAAAGGAAAGATTAAATGGTTATAAAAGCTAGACTTACCGCGGTTATAGTAGCGGCAATGTGTGTTTTGTCGGCGGCAATATCGGCATCGTATGCTATCAGCAAAGACAATATCGTCGTGGAGATAGATTATGGCGGAGTCCGTCCGTCGCGCACGGCCGAAGCGCCTCTGCTGAAGGGCCGAACCGCCCTTGAGGTATTAGAGAGCGTTGCCAAGGTGAAGACTAACACTGTCGCCGGATATGTGTTTGTCGTCTCCATCGATGGGGTGGAGGGCAAGCGCGGGGATAAGGCATGGTATTATATGATGGATGGCAAAAAATCGGATAAACTGGCTTCCTCGAATATCCTTAATGACGTCAGTCGCATGAAATGGGAATACAAAAAAGATACGTGTTCCGAAAAAGTAGATAAAGATAACTGTTGCCAGTAGGAAATAGTAGTAAATAAGGGGATATAGTAATGGGAATGGATGAGCGGATCAAAGAGCTGTTTCAAAGCGTAGACAATCGTGATGTGAACGCATTTCTGGGGTTCTTGTCCGACGACGTTCGTTTCCGGTTCGGAAACGCGGAACCGGTGGATGGAAAAGCGAATGTCGGCAATGTTGTGCGCGGTTTCTTTGAGAGCATAAAGGCGTTCCGTCACGATGTCGTTGAAATATGGCAGAAAGAGGATGTCGTGATTTGCCACGGCGTGGTGACGTATACCAGGAAGGACTCAAGCACGCTCAGCGTTCCGTTCGCGAATATCTTCAAACTGGCTGGGGTATCAATCAGGGAATACTTGATTTTCGTAGACATTTCCGAATTGTATAAGTGAGATTAATAGGGTAAATAAGGGGATGGTCCTCGTCAAAAATCTGCTTGACAAATTAGCGAAATTATAGTACATTACCTCTACAATTAAATACCACTTTTAAAAGGAGAAGTGGGTAAATTTTTACCCACTTTTTTGTTTGTATGGAAGAAAATACGGTTTTAGAGAAAGTCAGGGAGTTGACGGCGCAGGCGCTCTCCGAGGCGCGCACAGAGCTTGTGGACCTGACCTATCGCCGTGAGAGCGGCGGGATGGTCCTGCGTTTTACCGTCGATAAAGGCAGCGGGATAAGCGTAGGCGAATGCGGAAATTTAAGCCGTAAGATAGAGAATATCCTTGATGAGGCAAACGCCATAGAGGAACATTATACGCTGGAAGTGCAGTCCCCGGGCTTGGACAGGCGCCTTGTAAAGACCAGCGATTTTGAGAGGGCAATAGGCGAGGAGGTCGTGGTCGCGACATACGGCCCGATAGCCGGTAGCAGAGAGCATACGGGGAAATTAAAATGGGTAGGTGAGGATAAGATAGAACTCGAGATGCCTGCGGGAGAGGAGATAATAATACCGCGGACGATGATAGCGAAGGCAAAGCTTTACGTTAAATTTTAGAAAAGGTGAGATATGAACGGCGAACTATTGACGGTGTTAGACCATTTGGAGAGAGAAAAAGGGATAAACCGCGAGATCCTTATAGAGGCGGTCGAGTCGGCGCTTCTTAGCGCCGCCAGGAAGACATTGGGTTCCAAGACAGAGGATGTTTCGGTAAAGATAGATAGGCAGACCGGCGAGATAAAGGTGCATTCCGATGGCAAAGAAGTGCCTTCCGGGGACTTCGGGCGCATCGCGGCTCAGACCGCAAAGCAGATAATAATCCAGAAGATCCGCGAGGCGGAACGTGACGTGATATTTACGGATTACCAGGCCCGCGTAGGAAGCGCGATAACAGGGACGGTCTACAGGTTCGAGAAGGGAAATATCATCGTAGACCTCGGAAAGACCGAGGGTTTTATCCCGAAGGGGGAGCAGTCCCAGAAAGAGAATTTCAGGCAGGGGGACAGGATAAAGGCGCTTATTCTTGAGGTAAGGAAGACCGGCAAGGGCCCGCAGATAGTCCTCTCGAGGAGCAATCCGGGCCTCGTCAAGAAATTATTTGAATTGGAGATACCCGAGATCTACGAAGGCATAGTAGAGACCAAGTCCATCTCGAGAGAGGCGGGCGACAGGACCAAGATAGCGGTCTATTCGAAGGACGAGAAGGTCGATTGCGTGGGCGCGTGCGTAGGAATGAGGGGCTCGCGCGTTAAGAATATAGTAAAGGAATTACAGGGCGAGAAGATAGACATCGTAAGATGGAACAACGATATTAAAGAGTACATAATCGCGGCGCTTAATCCGGCGAAGATATCCGAGGTAAAATTGGATAAAGAAACGAAGAAGGCGCTCGTTACCGTCGATGACGATCAGTTAAGCCTCGCCATAGGAAAGAAAGGGCAGAACGTCAGGCTTGCCGCGAAACTGACCGGCTGGGACATAGATATCAAGCCCAAGGCGGCGTTGGCCGAGGCTGCGGCACCTAAACCGGAAGAAGAGAAAGCCGCCGCTAAAGAAGAGGTAGATATATCTTCGGTACCGGGTATAGGGCCGAAGACCAAAAAATTACTGGAAGCGGCGAAACTCGATACCGTTGAAGCGATCGCTTCGTCCTCGGTGGAGGAGATTACCAAGATAAAAGGCATAGGCGAAAAGACGGCCGAAAAAATATTGAAAGGCGCAAAAGAACTGCTTAAAAAGAAATGATAAAAAAAGCCAAAGAGGACACAAAAAAAGAAAAGAAACCCGCGAAGGCAAAGACCGTAAAAGCTAAGCCTAAGGTCAAAACTCCACCAGCCGAAAAACCTAAACGCGTTGCGGTAAAGAAGGAGAAGGCCAAGGAGCAAGTCGCGCCACCGAAACCAAAGGAAGAAATCAAAGTCTCTCCTGTTGAGATAAAGCCCGAACCAAAGAAAGAAGCGCCTGCCCCTAAACCGGAAGTTCCAATTGTACCCGCGCCTCCCGCTCCTGTCGCGCCTGCCGTCACGGAAAAGAAAGAACCGGTCAAATTGACCGTCAAGATGCCCATAATGGTCAAGGATTTGGCCGCGAAATTAAACGCCAAGCCGAACGATATAATAGTAAAATTAATGAAACGCAAGATAATGGCGACGATAAATCAGGCGTTGGACCTTGATGTCGCCAATATTATCGCCGTTGATTACGGCTACGAGCTGGAGCGTCCGCCGACACCTGAAGAAGAGATGTTAAAGTCCCTTGAAGTCGAGGACAAGACGAAACTCGTCGCCCGCGCTCCGGTCGTCACCTTGATGGGCCACGTCGACCACGGGAAGACCTCTCTATTAGACGCTATCAGGAAGAGCAGTCTTACCGAAAAGGAGTCCGGCGGCATCACCCAGCATATCGGTGCCTACGAGGTCGCTATAGGAAAAGGGCACGTGACATTTTTGGATACCCCGGGCCACGAGGCGTTTACCGCGATGCGGGCCCGCGGCGCTCAGGTGACTGACATAGTCATTTTGGTCGTCGCGGTGGATGACGGTGTTATGCCGCAGACCTTGGAGGCGATCGACCACGCGCGTGCGGCGGGTGTACCGATAGTCGTCGCGTTAAATAAGATAGATAAACCGGAAGCCGATCCGGATAAGGTCAAGAAACAGCTTTTGCAGGCGGGCCTGATGCCGGAAGATTGGGGCGGCAAGACGATAACGTTAGGCGTTTCCGCGAAGACCGGAAAAGGCATAGATGAATTACTGGAGATGTTATTACTTGAGTCTGATATGCTTCAACTCAAGGCGGACCCGACGAGAACCGCCAAAGGTGTCGTCATAGAAGGAAAATTATCCAAAGGCGGCGGCCCTATCGCGACGGTCTTAGTCCAGAGCGGGACCTTAAGGCCGGGTGATATAGTGATAGCCGGTTCGCATATCGGTAAAGTAAGAGCGATGATAAACGACCTCGGTCACAGGATAAATGAGGCGCCTCCGTCAAAGCCGGTTGAGATTTTGGGGCTTGACGGTGTCCCGCAGGCCGGCGACCAGTTTTTTGTGATTACCGACGAGAAGTTAGCCAAGGATATCGTGGCACGGCGCCAGCAAGAGGTGAAAGCTAAAGAGATGCAGCCTGTCAAGAGGATTACGCTCGAGGATCTTTCCCAGCAGGTAAAGGAAGGAAAGGCAAAGGAATTAAAGCTCATCGTAAAAGGCGATGTGCAGGGGTCGGTTGAAGCGTTGGTCTCATCGTTAAAAGGGCTGGAGACGCAGGATATAAAATTAGACATAGTCCATTCGGGTGCCACCAGCATAAACGATTCGGACGTGATGTTAGCTGTAGCGTCAAACGCCATCATAATCGGCTTCCGTGTCGAGCTGACTCCCGAGGCCGAGACAAAGGCCAAATTAGAGAGCGTGGACGTCAGGTTATACAAGATCATATACGAGGCGATAGCTGATGTAAGGAGCGCTATGGAGGGCCTTCTTGAGCCGCGCGTGGAAGAGATATTCTTGGGCCGCGCCGAGGTCCGGCAGGTCTTCAAAGTAACCAAGGCGGGCACCATCGCCGGATGTTTCGTGGTGAAGGGCAAGATAACGAGGGGCGCCGTTTGCCGTTTGATAAGAGGCAAAGACAAGATTTACGAAGGCAAGATAGGCTCGCTTAAGCGTTTTAAGGAT
>JAUYOH010000008.1 GCA_030695925.1 Candidatus Omnitrophota bacterium | reverse complement strand
GTATGGTATTAGCGCCCATCTCCTTCATCAGTTGAAAATCGCCGACAGCAGGCTCATCCTCATCCTGTTTGTTATTCTTGTTCTTATCCACAAAAGCGTCATATGGCCCGTCGATTTTACCGTTATTGTTGAAATCCGCAGTCATCCAATCGGTCTGGACATTTAAGGTTCCATTATCCGGCGTAAGCCCTATCTTGTTCGGACTATAAGCCACTGCTTTTATGACGTATGGTTTGCCATCGACCAGCAATTGCCACTGGCCGTTCTCGTATTTCACGAGTCTCACGTGCTTGCCGCCGATAGTCTTTACGATTTCCAATTTGGAGAGGTTTAACTTTTTATTAACCACGTCTTCCGGCCTGACCTTTATCAATCTTCCGTGGTTTATGATAAATCTGTCGTTTGAGATATCGTCATCGAAGGAATTTTCTATCATGATTTTGGCGTCAACAAGTTTTATCCCCAACTCGGGATGGGTCCTGATCAGGTAGTCTATATCGTTCAGGGCCATCTTGGAGATGTATAACGGAGTATGCCAGTATGTCCAGCCTATGGAACGGGGGAAATTGATTAAGACTGCATAATATGCCTTTATGGCGTGAAGTATCTGGCCTGATTTCGCGAGTGCCGCGGCTGAGTAATATAATTTAACGCCGGGTTCTTCGTTTGTCGTGGCCCATTTATAAAAAGCGAGCATCTGGTCTTCGCTGTTGACGAAATCCCATTGGTTTCCCTTTAACTTTCCGGCCTTCTGCGCCTCTACATAACCGGGGTCCTTGTATATGCTACTACTGGGATATATCCCCTCGCCGAGGGCCTTTGACAGCCCCACCCTGTCCTTAATCTCATATTTATAATTCTCCGTACCGTTGCCCCTAATCTCCCCATATTTCTCGTAATCAACGATCTCTTCCGAACCGGGGTCAAAGAGGACAGCGGCCTGCGAAAAAGAGGGGCTGCCGGATAGTATTAAAAACGTGACTAAAAATAGTGTTGGCAAAAAGAACGCCTGTCTCATTTGGCGACCTCCGAAGAAACTTAGGGGGGACGGGACGTATAACGTCTTGATAATAAGTAGGTTGTCTAAATAATGCCATATAAAAGGGTGTTTGTCAAGGCAAATTTTTCACGTTTCGAATTTTAGACAAAAAAACGCCCCGACGTTACGTCGGGGCGCATCTTATGCCCTTGAACTACATATCTTGCTTAATCGGAAGAATATACAAATTCCGGCTTTACTATGGGCTCATACCCTTCGGGTATCGGGAATGGGAATGTCAATGTCTCATATATTCCCGCGCCGGTACGAACTAACCCTAAGCCTAACCCCTTTATCGTCCCTACCGTAAGGCCCGTAAATACGTTGTTTGCCTTGCTCTCATCCACTATCCCCTTTGGGATCTCGAGCCAACCGGTAAAGGTGTTTACAATGCCGCGTCCTAATTTCTTCCAGACATCCTGCGCATATGAAGGCGTGCTCATTGATAATAGACCAACCACTACTAATACCAATATTGCGATTGTCAACGCTCTGCTCTTCATTGCCTTCACCCCTTTCTTTTTAATTAAAGTATACTCGACCAAAAATACTTTGTCAAGAAAAATCTGCCTTCGGGCATAGATTTTAAAGGATCTTACCCCTTATAAAACGGCGATATCTTTCTTAGGTTATCTACGATCGGCGGCATCTTCTCGAGGACATAATTTATATCATCCTCGGTATTGTCGATGCCGAGGCTGAACAGGAGTGAGCCTTGCGCCAGCGCCGGCTCCATCCCCGTGGCCGATAATACATGCGAGACCTTAAGCGCCTGCGAAGTGCAGCTTGAGCCGCTGGCTACCATAACGCCGGCATTGTTAAGGAAAAGAAGCATCGACTCACCTTCGACAAATTCTACGCTGACATTGACGTTTCCGGGCAGGCGGTTAGTCGGATGACCGTTCAAATAGACATTCTTTATACCGGTAAGCAGGCCCTTTGTTAATTTATCGCGAAGCTGAATATTCTGATTTTTTCTCTTATTTAGATCGCGCGCGGCAAGTTCCGCGGCCTTGCCTAAACCGACTATTCCGGGGACATTGTCGGTACCGGCGCGCAGGCCTCTTTCCTGAAATCCGCCATGCAAAAGCGGCATTATCCTAGTGCCCTTTCTTATATATAAGGCGCCTATGCCTTTCGGCCCGTAGAATTGGTTCGCGGCGCAGCTTAAGAGATCGACGTTTAGTTCGTTTACGTTTACAGGGATGTTGCCGGCAGTCGCGACAGCATCGGTATGAAGAAGGATACTTCTTGCCTTCGTGATTTTCGCTATCTCCGGGATAGGTTCAATAGTGCCGATCTCGTTATTTGCGTGCATCACCGAGACCAAGACCGTATCTTTCCTTATCGCCTTCTCGATTTCTTTAGGCTCGACAAGGCCGTATTTGTCGACAGGCACATACGTAACCTCAAACCCCATCTTCTCGAGGGCGTTGGCGGCATTTAAGACGGAGTGGTGCTCTATCTGGGTAGTTACGATATGCTTTCCCTTGGATATATTCGCCCATGCGGCTCCTTTTAATGCTGTATTATTGGATTCCGTTCCACAGGAGGTAAATATTATCTCCTCGGGTCTGGCCCCTATCAAATCCGCGACTTTTCCTCTCGCCTCTTCGCAGGCGCGCTTGGCCTCGATCCCGACATCGTGAAGGCTCATAGGATTGCCGTAAAAATCTCTCAGATACGGCATCATCGCCTCAACGACTTCCGGAAGCGGCTGTGTAGTAGCTACATGGTCTAAATATACCCTTCGCATGGCGAAGTCCTCTTAAGGTTTATACGGCCTCGACCCGCTCTATCTCAGGGACGACTTCTTTGATAGCGCGCTGGACGCCCATCTGAAGGGTCATCTGGGACATAGGGCAACAACCGCAGGCGCCGGTCAATTTGACCTTTACCACTTTTCCGACGACGTCTATCAATTCGATATCGCCGCCGTCCGCCTGCAGCATCGGACGAATCTTGCTCAATGCTCCTTGAATTTTAGTCTTTAATTCCTGATTTTCAGCCATTTCTTCCTCCTTTTCAATAGGATTATCCTGAACTTTTTTACATCGGTTGTCAAGAAAAATCTAGCGCTAAAAACCCTCAAAACCGGGGAAAGAGATCCTCGACTTGCTGATAATACGCTTTCATGATATTAAGGGCGTTGACAGTCATAATTCCCAGGATGACGCTTACGATGATAGCGATGACGGTTATAATCGTCTTTTTCCTCTTGTCATAAGCAGGATTGAGCCAGACAAGCGGAAGAGCAAACGGGCCGACGCACAGAAAAGCGATTACAAACACCGATGTCTTATAATACCACTTAACCAGCGGTTTCCTGTTTAAGAACTCTCCGCAATGTCTGCACTTTATCGCTTCCTCCTGTATCTCCTCAGCGCAATAAGGGCACTTTTTCATGTCCGCTCTATTCCTCTTTCCTGCTATAGATACAGCCGCAATAATTCTGCCGGTATAGGCCGGATTCTTTCGACATCTGTGTTGATTTTTTAAAACCATCGTCCTTCTTGAAATCCGCCGCGTAGAAATCAAACATATACATGCCCTCTGTCATCTTGCCTATTTTATTTATCATCCGGGTGTCCTTATGGGGGCTTATACTCAAGGTCGTCGTAAACTTATCGAACCCGTTGGCGGCCGCGAATTGCGCGGTATGCCCGAGCCTTATCCTGTAACAGACCTCGCAACGGCAACCGCCTTCCGGCTCTTTCTCGAGCCCTCTCATAGCCCTGAACCATATATCGACATCATAATCCAGTTCGTGGAGTTTAACGCCGAGGTTGCGCGCGTATTCCCTCGTCTCCCTAAGGCGCGCCTGATATTCTTCTTCAGGCTGAATGTTGGGATTATAAAATAATAACTCTACCTCGTACTCTTCCTGAAGCAACTTTATGGGATAGGTTGCGCATGGCGCGCAACAGACATGTAAAAGTAACCGCGGCTTATTCTGCACAGAGCTATTTTATCACACTGCGGGAAATTATTACAATAAAAGAGAGGCCTTTTTATATAGAGGTGAACGACAAAAATAACCAGCTCCGTCTGGTTCATTTTTCTTGTTAGCCTTTGATTCGCTGTCTTTTTTCTCCCTGACCTTGTGCTTCTTGGTCGCAATCTTCTCCAGCCCCTCCAGATCGTGACCCAACTAACGGTGTAACTTATTAAAATAATCGTTCATATCGGCTAAAAAATCAGACATCTGCACCCCGAATGCGGTGATAAACGCCTTGTCGGGGTCGCTCCCGTTATGCAAAAGCTGGTAGAATAAGATCACCTTTTCAAACCCATTATCCCCAACCAAACGATACGTCATTAACGCGGCCATATAATAGACGGGGTATTTTTGCTGCGCAAGAGATTGCCATGTTTTATAATCATAACTCGCCAGTTGTCTAGTGTCAGGGATTTCTGCGGCCCGGCGGATGGACTGCTCGGCTAGTTGGACACTATCGGTTACTCTTCTGATTCCAGCGGTCTCAAGCGCCATAAATTTAAATAGCTCGGGAGGGCCTTCCTGCAGCCAATTTACCGCACTGACCCGGCTATATTGGTTCTTTACCTGATGCCAAACTTCATGCGGCAAAGCGAAGAAACCTTCTTCGGGATTGTTTACGAGATAGCTTGTCCCTTGCGATGTTAATTGCCTTGTGGGAGTGTATCTTATTATGACAAGAGATTGTTTTGGATCGCTTTGCCCCATGGTGATTCTTTTCACTGCATCTTCGGCCACGGCTCGACTCACATGAGCATAAACCATGAGAGCCCGGATATAGCTTTCAGCATCGTTGCCGGCCACCACCATGGTGATTGGATTGCTTAAAACAATCTTATATTTCGTAAACAATTTATCCACCGCGTCAATGGCTTTTTGGAAATTTTCCTTGGTTTGGGAAGACACTTCCGTATCGTAAACTAGTTTCCCCCACGATCCCTCCCAGGCTGTCCCAAAAGCCGGGATGAAAATGAGTAAAAAACCCGCCACTATAACTGTCAGACGCTTATTCATCGTTTCCCCCATTACTCCTTTACTCATTTGATATGGTTCGCGGATTCGCGTCCCCTTTATATATCTTGTTTTTTTGATAAAACATTGCTTGTATGTCAATGAAATTTTAGCCACAAAAGCGGAAAAATCACACAAAATGTGACCCTTTGATCAAAATGCCACGTACAAAAATGGCCTAAAATAGTCAATCCCTCAACAACCTGACAGACAAACCGCCACTCTTGGGGTTGCCGTAGCGGCTGGGCCTGAAGAGGTTGTCGTTGCTGAAAAGGAGGCTACGGATGAATGCGCCGCGTGACGCATCGATCTCCGAAGCACTCCACCAGTAACCGCCGCGGCCCATGTTGAAGAAAAGATCACCATTGCGGTCACGAACACCGCCCGGAAGGGCCGAAAACCCGCTTTTGTTATTTTTTATCAAGTCGTTACCGATTGCCCCAGCGGGTATGTATCCTGGCGATTCCCAATCCGTCTTTGCCGCCATAGATTTTGCGATCTTGTTGTCCGTTGTTGTCCCATCCCAATTATACCCATTGGCTATTAAATAATTTTCTAAGGTTGTCCATTCCGCATCGGTTGGCACATGCCAACCTTTAGGGGCAAGCTTCTTTGTATCTACTACGTACCAGTTATAGAGCGCTCCAAATTTCTTAATATTATCTGCATTGGTCGTGTTGTTGTAATAACAATATCCAGGCGTAGTAAGAGCTTTCCATGCAGCGCTATCCGTTACCAAGGGTATTGGGGTACCATCATTATACTTCGTCGTTCTCAAATTTTCTACCGTCCAGACCTGATTGCCTATCGTTTCCGTTGTATAAACATTTCCATCAATGTCGGTAACGGAACCACTTATTGTGCCAGTGGCTAATGCACTTCCAGCAAATCCAATTAATATACACGCGCTTATTGCAACCCCCAATACCGCTTTTCTCAACCCCTTCATTGCTTCCTCCTTTGTGAGTTAAATATTACTACTCTTTGTAAAGGTATTCTACTAAGCACCCGACTTATTGTCAAGGCTGCACTCTCTCATAGATCGCCTTCGGGGCTCGCAATGACAATTCTTTACGCTCTCTCCTACTTCCCAACAGAATGCGGAGAAATGACACCAATGGATTTTTGGTAATCAGCGAACGCGCTCAGATAGCCGGCAATGGCCGAGGCATGGGTCTGTTTGGCCGAGACCTCATTGGTTTCGGCGTCGGCCACCTCTATCAATGAGCCGAGGCCCTCTTCATGCCGGGCTTTTGATATCTCAAGGTTCTCGCTCGATTCCTGGAGGAGTTTCTGGGTGGCGTTTATGCGTTCTTTCGCCTCGCCCAAAGCAAGCACGGCATTCTGGACCTCGAGGGCTATCATAAGTGTCTGATCCTCTATGCCGAGCTGAACCATCTTAAGGCTTGCCTGTGCGGCTTCTATCTCTGATTTAGTCTTAAAGCCGTCAAACCACGGCCAGCTGACCTGCGCTCCGGCGTTCCAGCTCCTGACATTGCCGACACCCGGAGTGTCTGTATCGCTTATCTGGTTATTCGCTCCGAACGATACGGTAGGCCAATTACCTTTCTTCTTCGCCTCAAGGTCCGCCTGCGCGGCCCGTGCCTGCGCCTGGAGTTTCGATAATTCTACGCGATTTGTCGTCGCCGCCTTGAGAGCGGCCTCAATATTTATTTCTGCCGGATGGAACTCGCTGATTTCAATTACCCTGTAATCAGTACCGGCGTTATTTCCCATAATGTTATTCAACGATACTTTCGCCAGTTCAAAATCCTTGTTCGCGGTGACAAGTTCGAGGTTCGCGTTCGCGACGGATAACTCCGCCTTCGTGACATCGTAGGGCTGCTGGTATCCGACTTCGTAAAAACCCTCCGCGCGTCCGAGAAGCGTCTTTGTCATCTCAAGTTTATCTTTCGCGGCCTTAAGGAGAAGTTGCGTCCGCATCACGTTGAAATACGATTTCTCGGCGTTTAATATGGTGTTCTCCTGTGTCTCAAGGAATTCATACTGGGCCGCTGAGAGCGTCTCCTTCGCGGCCTTTATGCGGTTTAAGGTCTGGCCGAAGTCCCAGATAAGCTGGCTTGCGCCGGTATTCTCGGAGATGACGTTATATCGCTTATCGATGCCCGAAACAGCAAAAGAACCGAAGCTAATCTTCGAGGTATCATAGTGAGCGTAGCCGCCTGTCGTCGAGGCTTGGGGAAGATATCCTGACTTCGCGATGCCGACGTTCGCCTTATCTACGTCCACCTTACTTGCCATCTGCCGCAACTTAGGATTATTGGCGAGCGCGGCCTTGACGCAGTCGTCAAGGGTAAGGATCGGCGCCTCTTCGGCATAGACACAATACGAGATGATAAATACTATCGCTAAAATAAGTATCGGCCGCATTTACATCGTCCTCTTGAATGTGATGGTAGCAAAAAATAACATGATCGCCGTAAAGAGAGCCAGAAAAATAATATCATTCTGTATCGCGGCCAGACCAGAGCCTTTCAATATCAGCGCCTTCATGGCGTGAACCGCGTATCTCTCGGGGTTTACTGCCGAAAAAGCCCTAAGCCAACCGGGAAGGCTCTCCACGGGATAGACAGCGCCGCTGGGGAAGTAAAATATGACATTCAAGAAACCTATAACTACTCCGACTATCCTAGGATGATCGGCCCTTCCTAAAATTATGAATATCATACTAAGCAGGCCCAAAGCCGTAAGAGAGATCGTAAAGATAAGTAACATAAAAGAGACTACCCCGCCCGCCAGTTTTAGGCCGGTAATAAACAACCCTCCCATCAATACCAAGAAAGACATTATCGTCGTAATGAAAACGCCGCTTATTATCGTTCCGATTACTATATCCATTTTAGTAAGGGGGGTCGACAGATAGCTCTCGTGAATACCCAAAAATTTATCCATAACAAGGCTGAAGGCGCCGGTAAAAGTAGTCCCCATAAATATAGCCATGACGATAGCGCCGGGTACCAGCGAGGCGTCGTAGTCTATCTTCTTAAATAATTCTACCGGCCGAAACTGCGCTTTCGCGCGGTCGGCGCGGACGGAAATGTATTCCGATCTAACATAGGGCATCGACCTCGAGATGATATTCGCGATGCCGTTTGCCGAGATCGAATCGGTATTGTCGACAAATAGTCCTATCTGGGGATTTACGTTCTTTATCATATCTTCGCTGAACTTCGGCGGAATTATCAGCACTCCTTTATAGAAACCATCCTTGACTAAGTTGAAAGCCTGCTTCTGGTCGCTTAACATTGTTATATCTATTGTGCGGGATCCCTCCTGCATCGCCTGAAGCAATTCAATGACGCGCCTTGAGTAAGGGCCGTTATCCTGATCTATTACCGCCAGCGGCAGATGCTTAAGTTCACCCTGAAAAGAATTGCCGATTATCACGAGATAAACAAGCGGAAGAAATACGCTCGCGATCATTAAAACTGGGTTTCTGGAAAACCTCCTTAAATCCCTTTCGGCTACCGCAAGCGCCCTCATATCCGCACCCCCGGCATCTGCCTTGGAAGTCCCGGCCCCACAAAAGGATTAAATTTCTGGGCCTCTTCTTCCCTTATGGACTTGCCCGTGTAATGGATGAACACGTCCTCAAGAGACTGCTCGTGGATAGCAAGGTTTAATATGGCGATGTTTAATCTCTTAAATTCCTCTATCAGGACCGGCATCGCCTTTGCCGCGTCCTCAACATATATCCTGACACTCGATTCTTTCTCGGTTACATTCTTGATAAACTTCATAGATTTCAATCTTTCCATAATCGCCGGGCTCAACTCGCTTAAGGACAATTCTATAATATCGAAGCCGCCTATGCTTCTCTTTAATTCAACGGGTGAATCCAGCGCCACTATCTTTCCGTAGTCGATAATCGCGACTCTCTCGCACAATTTATCCGCCTCTTCCATATAATGCGTGGTTATAAATATGGTCAATTTCGTTTCCGAACGTATCTTCTGCAATAGTTCCCATATCACGAGCCTGGACTGCGGATCTAAACCTATTGTCGGCTCATCTAAAAAAAGCAGATACGGCGTATGGATCAGGCCGCGGGCTATCTCAAGCCGCCGCCTCATCCCGCCTGAATATGTAGCTACAAGTTCGCGCGCCCTGTCCTTTAATCCCACCGTCTCGAGTAAATATTTCATAGTCTCGTGCCGTTCTTTCCGGGGGATATCAAAATATTTTCCGTAGATATCAAGGTTCTCCCACGCGGTCAGATCAAGGTCGCTTGTCATAGCCTGAGAGACCACGCCTATATTTTTTCTGACCACACCCGGCTTCCTGACTACATCGTAGCCTCTTATCTTGGCCTCGCCGCCAGTCAGCTTCATAAGGCAGGTAAGTATCCTTATCAGCGTTGTCTTGCCGGCGCCGTTAGGGCCCAAAAGGCCGAATATCTCGCCTTCGTCCACCGTGAAAGTGACGTCGTTTACGGCTACGACCGACGGAAATTTCTTTACGACATTTTTTACTTCAACCGCGTAACCCATTATTGCCTTTCACCCCTCGCCCTCCCCTCTCCCCTGAGGGGAGAGGATAAAGGTGAGGGCCTAATTCACCTCGTAATAAAAGTGACTGTGGCGGTCATACCCTGCTTCAGGATACCTTTAGATTCGTCTATCCTCACCTTGACCCTGAATGTCTTTATATCCTGCCTTCCGCGCCTCACATCTCTCTGTGTGGCAAACTCGCCCTCGCTGTTTATCTCGGAGACTCTGCCTTTAAATTCCTCATTCGGCAGTCCGTCTACTTTAATACGCGCGATGTCGCCCAGTTTTATCTTCGAGACAACGGTCTCTTCCACGTCGACCCTCACCCATATATCGCTTAAATCGATTACCGTAAGGACCGTGGCACCCGCAGACACCATCTCCCCCGGCTCAAATGCCTTGAGGGTAACCACGCCCGAGAGAGTAGCTGTTATGACCGTATCCTCGAGATTCGTCTTCGCCACTTTCAGCGCAGCCTCAGATTGCTTCACGCTCGCTTTCGCGAGGGCCTCCTGCGCCATGGCCTTGTTAAGATCCGAGACCGTGACATCATAATTTGTCTGGGCCTTATCCTTATCGTTCTGAGAGACCAGTTTCTTCTCCAGTAACCTGCTGTTCCTCTCGAGGTCCCTCTTGGTGTCTATTATCCTGATATTTGCCTTCTCTATATCGGCGGCGGCACTTAAAAGATTCGCCTTTGCCACCTCAAGGTTTGCCTCTGCCTGTTCATATTCGGCTTTTTTCTTCTCGTCGTCTAAGAGTATCGCGACCTCGCCCTTTTTAACGTAATCGCCTTCGATAAATCTTATCTCTTTGACCCGTTCCGTGATCTTGGGGCTCAAATTCACTTCTGTCGCCTCTATTATGCCGGTCGTCTGGATGACGCCTTCGGGCAGTTTCTTCGGCATAAAATAAGAGACGGCCGCGACTAATGCAATCACTAGGACCGCAAGAAAAATGATCCTCTTTAAGTATTTTTTCATTTTAAAAGACCTCCGAAAAATAGGCGTTTGACTGTAACCTCGGCCGCCTCTATTCCATCTTTTATTATCCGGCTTATTATCCGTGAATACAGCATACCGTCCTTAAAGATTGGGGTGGAAACTGCGCAAGCGCAGGGAATTGACGACGACCGATACCGAACTAAACGCCATCGCGGCCGAGGCAAACATCGGGTTAAGCAGGATACCGAAAAACGGGTACAGGGCCCCTGCCGCGAGCGGTATACCGATTATGTTATAGATAAACGCCCAAAAAAGATTTTGTTTTATCGTGCGCATGGTCCGTTTTGAGAGACGGATCGCAGTTATTACACCGCGCAGGTCGTCCTTAATCAAAGTGATGTCAGATGCCTCCATAGCGATATCCGTGCCGCTTCCTATCGCAATCCCGATATCGGCCTGGGCCAGCATCGGCGCGTCATTGATGCCATCACCAACAGCCGCGACTATCTTCCCCTGCCGTTGCAACCTCTTTATCTCTTTCGCTTTATCCTGCGGCAGGACCTCAGCCAAGACCGTATCTATCTTTACCTTCTTCGCTATCGCCTCAGCCGTCCTTTTATTATCGCCGGTAATCATAATCACTTCCAAACCCATCCTGTGCAACCCTTCGATGGCCTCTAAAGATTTATCTTTCAGGACATCGGCTACCGCGATAAGTCCGACAGCTTTATTATCAACCGCAAGAAATACTATTGTCTTACCTTCTTCTGAATATCTTTTCGCCTCGGTCTCTAAATCTGCGGGTGGAATTCTCTGGTCTCTTAGAAATTTTAGATTTCCAAGAAAGATATATTTATCTTCAACCCTGGCTTTAATGCCGCATCCTGCGATCGCCTTGAATTCAGATACCTTTTTAAGGGGTAGTTTTCTTCCGTGGGCTTTATTCACTATCGCTTCGCCTAAGGGATGTTCGGAATTTTTTTCTACCGATGCCGCGACCGAGAGTACCTCATCCTCGGAATAATCGCCGTAGGCGATTATGTCCGTGACCGCCGGCTTTCCACGGGTCAATGTGCCTGTCTTGTCGAAGACCACCGAATTTACCGCCTGCGCCGTTTCAAGGGCCTCTCCGCCTTTAATTAATATGCCGTTCTCGGCGCCCTTGCCTGTCCCGACCATGATAGCGGTCGGTGTTGCCAGCCCTAGCGCACAGGGACAGGCAATGATAAGCACGGAAACGAAATTCAGTAAAGCATAAGTGAGTCTCGGTTGCGGCCCGATAAGATACCATACGGTAAAGGTCATCAAAGCGATCAAGATTACGACGGGGACAAAGATACCCGCGGTCTTATCGGCCACCCTTTGAATGGGTGCCTTTGAGCCTTGCGCCTCCTCGACTAATCTTATTATCTGGGCAAGCGCGGTCTGGCTGCCGACCTTCGTCGCCTCAAACTTAAAAGCGCCGGTCCTGTTTATCGTGGCGCCAATCACCTCATCGCCGGGGTTCTTCTCGACCGGAATCGATTCTCCGGTCAGCATCGATTCATCCACCGCCGATGAACCTTCCTTTATTATTCCGTCAACCGCGATCCTCTCACCGGGCCTTACAAAAATCAAATCGCCTTTCTTAACCTCTTCGATAGGAATGTCTTTCTCGAGACCATTTCTGATGATCCGGGCCGTCTTCGGCTTCAGGCCCATAAGCCTCTTTATAGCATCCGAGGCCCTTGCCTTTGCTTTCGCCTCAAGAAGCCTGCCCAATAAAATTAACGTTATTATAACCGCCGCGGTATCGTAGTAGACATCCGCCTTTAAGCCGCCCTTTATGAAAAATGATGGATAGAACGTCGCGATAACGCTGTAGAAATAAGCGGATAGCGTCCCCACCGCTATTAAGGTATTCATATCCGCTGATCTATGCTTAGCCGCGGCATAGGCCAATCCTATGAATTGCCACCCGCACAGGAACTGGACGGGTGTCGTCAGGACGAAGAGGGCAAAAAATACTATATCCTTAGGTACAACGTCATGAAAACTAAAGGCGAGGATAAAAAAAGTAAGGAGGGCGCTTGCCTGAAATTTTATCTTTAACTTATCATATTCCTTGCCCGACTCCGCCTCGACACTTAAAGGCCGGTAACCGGCATCTTTGATGATTTTGTATATATCGGATACTTTTATCCGTGAGGAGTCATACTCGACCGCCGCCTTCTCGGTCGCGAAATTGACGCCGACAGAGACGACACCGGGATTCTTTTTAAGGGCGCGTTCTATTCCGGCGGCGCATGAAGCGCAATGCATCCCGCCTATCGGGATGATAATTTTTTCTGTCTTAGCCATTCTATTTTACCTTGAATTCCCTTAAGAATTTCGCGGACTCTTCCGGGAGAGCGACATTTATATTGATCCCTGAGCCGATCTCGAAACCGGCGATAGTCGTGATGCGGGGCAATATCTGGATATACCAGTGATAGTATGGCTCGCCGGCCGAATAATGCGGCACGCTCCTTATGCAATAATTGTAAGCGGGGTTACCGAGGGAATGGTAAAACTTGGCAAGGACGTCCCTCAATATCTGCGCCAGCGGCCTTATCTCTGACGGTTGCAGATCCGCGAATGTGGTCTCATGTTGTAACGGAAAAATCCACGTCTCATATGGGACCATAGCGGCGTAAGGCACGAACGCGATGAATTTTTCATTCTGAAGGACAATCCGCTCCTGCTCGCGGATTTCGTTCTTTATCATATCGCAGAAGACGCATTTCCCCAATTCATCATAGTATCTCTGCGCCTCGTAAATAGCGGCCCTGACATGGTAAGGGATTATTGCGGCGGCGACTATCTGAGAGTGCGGATGGACCTGTGAGGCGCCGGCAAGACCTCCCTGATTGCGGAATATGATGATCAGTTTATAGTGAGGATCCCAATCCAGTGACAAATATCTGTCGCGATACGCCGTTATGACTCTCTCGACCTCATCGATACTCATAGTCGCGATGGTCTTGTTATGAATGGGGCTCTCCACAACTACCTCGTGTTTGCCCACCCCCTCCATCCTAAGATATATGCCTGATTTCGACCTCTTGACCTCCGCGGGAGGGCCTGTCGGCTCTATGAGCGCAGGATATTTATTCGGTACTACCCTAAGATGCCACCCCTTTTCGTCAACCTTACTGCCCGGCTGCCGATACGCCAATACCTCGCCCGTGTTCGCGGCTTCATTGCCTTCGCAGAAAGGGCATTTTGGGTCATAGGCAGGATGCGTTATGGCCTCCGCCTTCTTTATAAACTCTTCCGGCCTTTTGGCGCGCTCGGTGGCGATGATGACCCATCTCTTCGTGGCGAGATTTTCCCTTAATTCAGGCATCTTGCGGCCTCCTATTATTTTTCAGTCTTATGTATCAACGAGACCAATATAGATACGGCCAAAACCGCGAATATGACACCCAGAGAAACCACGATCGGGATCTTATAGATATGGGCCAGCAACATCTTTACGCCGACAAAACACAATATCACCGAGATGCCGTGTTTCAGGTATCTGAATACATCCATCATACCGGCTACGACAAAAAATAGGGCCCGCAATCCCAATATCGCGAATATATTTGAAGTATAAACGATAAATGGATCTGTCGTGATTGCGAGGATGGCCGGAATCGAGTCCACGGCAAATACGATATCGCTGGATTCTATTAAAAGGAGGGTTACAAACAAAGGAGTCGCGGACCGGAGGCCGGCGTGTTTCACAAAAAATTTCTCGCTTTCAAAATCGCTGGTTACACGGAAAAATTTCTTGAATAACTTTACCAAAGGATTCTTTTCGGGTTCGAATTTCTCTTCTTTCCGGAGTGCGATCTTAAATGCGGTATATATAAGCAAGGCGCCGAATACATATATAATCCAATCAAATAATTTAAACAGGCCCACGCCTACAGTTATGAACAATGCTCTCATAATAACAGCGCCTATTATACCCCACTTCAGAACTCTTGGCTGATAACGCGCCGGAACGTTGAAATATGAAAATATCATGATAAAGACGAAGATATTGTCAACGCTAAGAGATTTTTCGATTACGTAACCCGTCAAAAATTCGAGGGCCTTGATTTTGCCTAGAAGAAAGTATATCAACACATTAAAAATTAGAGAGACCGCGATCCAAGCTATGCTCCAGATTGAGGCTTCTTTTAAGGAGATCACGTGAGCCTTCTTATTTATCACGGCGAGGTCCAAAATAAGCATACCGACGATCGCTATGCCGAATATAATCCATAATTCCAATTGGTGTGTCATTAAATCTCCCTTTTATTATTCATCACTTTATTTTAATATAACAGATAAGACATGTAAAAGAAAATAGGTAAGCACCACTGACAAGAGCGGCACAACCAGCCAAATGCAACAAGTCCTTAAAAGATGGTGTTTTTTCGCGCTTTGCAAGAATCCGGAATCGGCGCAACCCAACCCTATCAGGCCCGAAGTCACGATCACGGAGACGGAAAGCGGTATGCCGTTAAAGGATGCAACCAATAAAACAGTCGCGCATATAAGCTCAATTAATATCGCCCTTACAAAACCGATCTCGACGATCTCTTTATCCGCCGTCTCCAGAGCGGCCCTGCCGAACACCAGCGCACCCGCCGCGATCCCCGCGCCGCCTAACAGGAGGCCCCAACGATTGTCTATTATACCAGCCGCGACGATCGGTCCCATGGCCTTGGCGGCGCCGTTTGCTCCGCCGGCGAACGCCACGTAACAACCGGAGAAAGTTAGTAAGGCGCCTAAAAAACTTTTTGTCCCGCTGATTATCTTAAAACTGTCTAAGGGTCTGGTGATCCTAATATGCAGCAGTTTTCCGGAGATAAACGCGACCGTAAAAGCGGCTATAGGCGAAAGCAGCCACCATTTTAAGATCATCGCCGTTTTGTCCACGGATATGATTTTATAATAAAGGCCGACGGCGGCTATGGAACAGACTATGGCGTATGAATTGGGGATTGAGACCCTGAACCTGTTCGATATCAGATCGAAAGCGGCGGAAACGATCATCACGACAAAAACGACGTAAATATGCTCCTTAAACGCCCTTGCCGGAACAAGGTCGCCGCCCAATGTCCTTAAGACGGGTAATCCCGCGATTATCGCCCCCAGGATAACGAAGATCGCTATCAATGTCAGCGCCTCTTTCTTTGTGCGCGAACCGGTGCCGCATGCCGCGCCCATCTCGGAGGCGGAATTGTTGGCGCCGACGTTCATCGCCAGAAAGAGCGCTATTAAGACAAAGATAAAAGTCATGGCTTAATTATATCAGATTAAACAGTATTTTTATAGTGTGTTGACAAACCCCGCCCCCGCCAATAGAATAGTCAATATGAATGATAGGCTTTGCATAAGGAACGGAAGGCTCGTACTCCGGGAGAGAATAGAAAAAAACAAATCGCTTTTTATGGCGCGCGGCAAGATCGTCGATATCGCAAAAAATACTAAAACGCCGCTTAAAGAATTTAAGACCATAGACGCAAGAGGATTGTATGTCTCGCCCGGTCTCATAGATATCCACGTCCACGGTCTGTTTGCCGACAGAATCGGCCGTCTCGAAGAAGACGACCTAAGACGGATGTGCGGCCAGATGGCAAAAGCCGGAATAACGGGCTTTCTGGCCACAACGGTGTCTCTGCCCACCCAAGCGCTTTTAAAGGCGACGAACACCGCGAAGTCCTTCGTAAAAAATAATCCTGACACTAACCTTCTGGGGCTGCATCTTGAAGGCCCTTACCTGAATCCTTCGGCAAGAGGAGCGCAAAATAACAACTACTTGAGAATATTTAAAGCGGACGATTTAAAAAAAATCTTTTCAGCAGCGGATGGTTTGATAAAAATAATGACATTCGCCCCCGAATGTAAGAACGGCGTGAAATTACTGGCCTTTCTTGTAAAACATGGTATTGTCCCTGCCATCGGACATTCTCAGGCAACTTATAAAGAAGTTAAGGAGTGCGCTAAGAAAGGGCTTAAGCACGTCACTCATTTATTTAACGCTATGCCGGGTTTTGACCATAGTGAACCCGGGTTAATAGGAGCGGCCTTAGATTTAAAGAGGCTTACCTTTGACATAATAGCCGACGGAATACATGTGCATCCCGCCAGTGTAAAGTTCGTTATAAAAACCAAGGGCGTAGATGGGGTTATCCTCATTTCAGACAACGTCTATAAGATGAGGCTGCCGGATGGCCGTTTAGCCGGAAGTGTCTTAAACTTGAATCAAGCCGTTAAAAATGTCATGAAGTTCGCGGATATAGATTTACAGGACGCTGTTAAGATGGCGACTATAAATCCGGCGAAGCTCTTAGGAATTCAAGACAGAAAAGGCTCGCTACAGGTCGGCAAAGACGCGGACATTGTAATCTTTGATGACAACCTTAAAGTAAAATACACAATTATAAAGGGCAATATAGTTACGCCTCTTTTGTGACACGTAAGAGTTCGGCCACCGTAGTAACGCCTTCCTTCACCTTCAGCGTGCCGTCCTCTCGCAAGGTCTTCATACCCGCGCGGACAGCGGCCTCGTTTATCACGGTAGCGGAGACTTTCCTGCTTATCAGTTCCTTTATTTCGTCATTGGGAATAAGTATCTCAAATATGCCCATACGGCCGCTATAGCCTGTCTCAAAACAGCGCCCGCATCCGACTTCTTTATACAGCATGAATTTCTCATCGGAAGAACGCGACGCTTCCTTTATTCCCAACAACTCCAATTCTTCTTTTGTGGGGGTGTAGGATTTCTTGCAATGCAGACAGAGAGTCCTGACCAATCTCTGAGCAAGTATCGCGATCACGGACGTGGCGACCAAAAACGGCTCAACGCCGATATCTATAAGCCTTGTCGCCGCCGAGGCGGAATCGTTCGTATGCAAGGTCGAGAAGACCAAATGCCCTGTCAGGGCGGCGTGTATCGCGATATCGGCCGTCTCTTTGTCGCGTATCTCGCCTATCATTATTATATTCGGGTCCTGCCGCACCATCGAGCGAAGGCCGGTCGCGAAGGTAAGCCCGGCCTTGGGATTTACCTGCGACTGCCTTACACGGGCTATCTCGTATTCAACAGGGTCCTCAAGCGTCATTATATTCTTTTCCACGCTGTTTATCTTATTTAAAGCGGCGTAGAGAGTGGTCGTCTTACCGCTTCCCGTTGGGCCGGTAACCAAGATTATGCCGTAAGGCCGCGTTATAGCTTTCTCAAAGACCTTCAAAGTTTCCGGTGGAAATCCCAGTTGATTCAACTCCAAAAATGCGCGGCTGCGGTCAAGGATCCTTAAGACAACGTTCTCACCGTTAAGCGTGGGAAAAGTCGAGACGCGCAGATCCACATTTTTATTGGCGACGGTCAGCTGGATCCTTCCGTCCTGCGGAAGCCGTTTTTCCGCAATATCCATACTCGCCATGATCTTGATCCTTGAGATTATCGCCGCTTCGTACCTCTTGGGAAGTTCGGGATAATCCCTCAAGATCCCGTCTATCCTGTAACGGCAATAGAAGTGTTTCTGCTCCGGCTCAAGGTGGATGTCGCTCGCGCCCTGCTCAACGGCTTTGGTAATCACGGAATCCACCATCTGGATGACAGGCGCAAGGCTGGCAACCTCAATAAGCTCTTCGACTTCTTTCGGAGATTCCTTGAAAACCGGTCCCGCTCCGCCGTATTCCCTCTCTATCCTGTCTTTTATCTCGGAGATGGGGCTGAATACGGGCCGCACATTGAGGTTGCTTACTTTACGGATCTCCTCTATCGCCTTCTGGTCCATCGGATTTGCCATCGCGACGGTCAGGTTCTTACCCGCTTGATATATTGGGATAGCGACGTACTTACGGCATATCTCTTCGGGGACTAATTTTATAGCGGAGGCCTCTATCGAGTATTTCGAGAGGTCCATAAAAGCTAGCCCAAGTTCCTCGCTTAAGCTCTTGGCTATTATATGCTCCGAGGCGTAACCTTTCTTTACTAAGATCACCCCCATAAATTCCCCTGAATTCTTCTGTTCCTGCAGCGCTTCATCCAGCTGTTTTTGGGTAATTATGCCCTTATTTACCAGATACTGGCCTATCGGTTTGGCGGAATTCATTTTTTCTTCTCTTGTTTCTCCTTTATCTCTCTCCACATCAGTGTGCCGATGCCTGATTTAGCCACACGCCCAAAAGTCACTTTACCCGCCTTTATCTTGAGGCCCAACGCCGTCTGAGGTATTATCCCGACCTCTTCGGCCTCGGTATCGCTTACGGTAATCCTTATCTGGCCGTTTATGAACCGGACAGGAGTCACTGTCGACATCGAGGAGGCGGATACGTTATCCAACCCCTCGATTAATTTCACGAGGATCTCAAGATTGTTTTCCGTAGTTATGATACGGCCCTGATCGTCGACTAATTGTATCACAATCTCGGTAGTCCCTACGGGAGAAGTCGTATCTATTACCACTATCGTAGCGTTCTTTACGACGAACTGTCCGCTCTCGGCGGAAAGATTACTTATGGGTTCGCGCGCCTTGACCGTAAAGGTGCCTGTCGCCTTCGAGAAGACCGAGAATTTGCGCTTTCCATGATCGTTGCTGTCGAAGTTGTATTCCGACGGCAGATTAAGATTCGGGCTGGCGGTGATCACGACCTGACCCGTAAAATTCGGGATCGGGCTTTCCGCCGCGTCTACCACGGAAATATCAACGGGAAAGACCTCTCCGACGTAGAAAAAATCCCTTCCTGAAGGCGGCGCAGGCGTCGAGACCTTGACGGCCTTCGGGAAGAATTGTATCTCGGAGGACTCAGCGGAGACAGACGGGTACAGGATGTCTTCGGCTTTTATCTTTATAGTCCCCCACCTGTTGTAGCCGACGGATAGGGACGCCTTTCCGCCGCTAAAGGTCTCGCCTGATATCGTAGCCGGCAAGAAGGCCGCGCCATCAGCGCTCGTCGGGCTCACGAAGGTAGGCAATAACCTCACATTACTCTTATAATTCGGCGTCAACTGGCCCTGAAGGTTCTTCGCCTCTACTTCCAAATTAAATGATTGACTTACGATCTGCGGCGTCTCGGCGGCGACGCTGAAAGAAACCGGCAGAAAAACAATCGAGCCGGAGCTGCCTGTCTTACTTAAATCATCATGGTCAGAAACGGAGATAGATATCGTCCCGGCGTCGGGATAATTTATATTGAGTTCGAGTTTCCCCCCGGAAAATCCTGAGGCCGTCTCGACTGACAGGTGTTTCGTGCCGGTCGAGGGCGATACGTAAACCGCCGCCAAGTCTATTGCGCCGGAATAATTGATGTCGATATTACCGTCCTCATCTTTCGCGGTTATACTCAAATTGAAGTTCTGTCCGGCGATCTGCGGGGTCGTGGTCGAGACCTCAAAATACGCGGTCTTTGGAATTATCCTCTGCTGCTGCAAAGCGTCCAGCCATCCTCTCTCCGGATATTCCGCTACTGTGATAACCGGGCTTCCGGTCGCCGAGTCCTTATAATAGAACGTGACCTGCTGGCTTGATTTAGGCAGGATTATCTGGGTCACGTCAACCCACGGCTCTTTAGTCAGGGAAAATTTGCCTCTTGAAGAAGTGGACTTTAAATCAAGCGTATAGTCCTCGATAGCGGTTTGCGGCTCGGCATAAAAATCCTGCAACTGCACGGCCATCGGCCCCGAAATCCCATCCTGGACTACGGTCTGGGATGTCGTTATAAATTCCAGCCTGTAGATATAGGTGATAGATATGTCGTCGACGTAGGAACTCTTTATGCCGGCGGCGGAATAGGGGCCGCCGAAACCAAATTTGCTTAGTTTACTTACTGATGTGTCTATAAACTGAAGGTTTGATTTGACCGGGACAAATTGGACCTCAGGAACCCCGAAATTCGATACATAAAGGTCATACCTATGTGTCGTAAAATCAAGTTTTAAGGTGATCTCGTACCATTGGTCCCCGGTATAAGTCATACCCGTATCGACCCAGCTGGTCCCGTTGCTCGCTAATATCTTTCCTGAATAATCGAAAGTCACCGCGGCGATTCCGGTCGAGGGAACGCTTCTTTGTTTAGCGCCTGAAGCCGCCTTTACTACGTAACTGACCCATGTCGGTGAGACGTTGCCGTAATCGCGGGGACGGCCAACGATGACCGTAGGAGTGGTGTCTACTATCTCAAGGCTTCTGCCTGTTCCGGTGGGAGTGGTAGTATCATCTACGATAGCGTTACTATCGCCGCCCTGCGTAACACTCCAGAAATCCTGACCGTTTATGGTGACATCCGGATCACGGTTATTAAAATCCTCATAATAACTGTCGGTAACGGCGTGCGCTGAAGCCGAAATGGCTAACAATAACGCAAGAACCGCCCCTGATTTAATTATCCGTGATGACATGCACATAGGCAGCGGGCTTATCTCCGGGATTAGCTGTTATACAATCGTCCAGTTTAAACGTTTCAGCCTCGACTTTGGTTACGGGAAGTTTCGCAAGTAGATTAGCCAATAACAAAATCGCTATCAACGTCAAAAGCAAATTCGTTACAGCAGTGCTTTTCATTTTTACCTCCCTAATTTCTAATTATTAGCCGTTATTATCCAATTCGTCCCATTGCTGACTGCAGTTACATATTTCCATTGAGCGGACAAAGCATAAGTAGCTGCTCCATCGATAGTCTCAGCTGCATTAGGATCCACCGTGACTGCATTGACTGATGAGTCGATCTTCTTAATCGTATAACTCCTTCCCGTGTTACCACTTGCTGCAGGTAAAGTAATACTAAATGCCGCAGCTGTACCATC